>CAVGEP010000047.1:0-9718 GCA_963628105.1 Alistipes communis | reverse complement strand
GATGCACATGGTAACCAAAGCATATTTCCCTCCTGTTCGTTTCAGTTCGTTCAGTGCCTTGCAGGTAAGAAAAGCCCCGGTTGCGCCCATTGGGTGACCCATGGCTATGGCGCCGCCGTTTGGATTTACCTTTGCAGGGTCAAGTCCCAGCTTTCTGATACACGGGATTGCCTGTGCCGCAAAGGCTTCGTTTAGTTCGATTACATCCATTTCCTGAGCTTTCATGCCCGTCAGTTCCATAACCTTCGGAACCGCGTACATAGGACCCTCGCCCATATAAGCCGGGTCGCAGCCCACCGCCGCAAAGCCGATGAACTTTGCAATCGGCTTTATGCCAAGCTCCGCTGCTTTGGTATCGGACATCAGTACCACGAAGGCGGCTCCGTCCGAGGTTTGGGATGAAGTTGCCGCCGTTACCTTGCCTCCCTCTAAGAAGCAAGGATTCAGCTTTCCCAATGTTTCCATGTCGGAGTTTTCCCGGATTCCTTGGTCTTGGTCAAATACGATGGCATTTCCGTCAATATCCACTCCCTCAAGGGGAATTATTTCGTCCTTGAATTTTCCCGCAGCCCTTGCCTCCGCCGCCTTTCGATGGGATTCCACCGCAAAAGCGTCCATTTCCTCCCGGCTGATATTGTATTTTTCCGCAACATTTTCTGCGGTAATTCCCATCGGCAAATAGACTCCCGGTTCGTTGTTCAAAATCCACGGGTCAAAGAACTCGGTGCGGTCGTAGTTTGCAGGCACCGCCGTCATGGATTCGATGCCCCCTGCCACCAAAATTTCGTTCATTCCCGACTCGATTTGAGCCGCAGCCATTGCCACCGCCTGAAGCCCCGAAGAACAAAACCTGTTTATCTGCACTCCCGGAACGCTGTAGGGAAGCCCTGCCCGAATTGCGATTGCTCTGGCAGGATTGCAGCCCTGCTTTAAGTCCGGCTGTGCGCAGCCTACGATTACATCTTCAATAAGCTCTTTCGGTAAATTCGGGAGATCTCTTTCCAAAATTCCCTTCAATACCAGTCCCCCCATGTCCACCGGGTGCATATTGCGCAGCGCTCCTTTTTTGCCGGAGCGGGCGATTGCAGATCTTCCGCAGGCTACCACCACCACATGCTCTAGTCTTTTACTCATTTATTGTCTGCCTCTTTTCTTTATCTTTTCTTTACTTTCTCTTTATTGTCATTTTATCGTTTTCGTCTTTATTGTTTTTCCTGATTCGTTGCCTCTGCCTTTGTTCCGAAACGCAAGTCCGTTGCCTTCTTCACCATTTCCTCAAAGGTAAAAAAGTCCGTGCTTTCTTTTACAAACAGGTTCAGCAGATCCTCATCGTAAATCATGGTTTCCGCTTCCCAGTTGCAGATTACCGCGCTGGAATACTTGAAGTACCGGAAAGTTTCAAAGTTTGTATACTGAAACATAAATTCGTCAGTAAAAATTTCCCGAAGCAAATTTTTCAGCTTTTCGTCATTGTAAATGCGAACATACATTATTTCAATGCTGCATAAAACTTGTCAGCTTCCCTTTCTACATAATCTTTCCATACCGGCTGGTTGTCCGCCATCTGTCCTCTGAGGAAGTTTACGGACTCGTCGGTCTGGGCATCGTACACCCGACCCTCTTTTATGGTTACATAAACGCAGGCCTCTCCCGGAGGGCAGCCCTTGATCCACAGGGCATCCGGATGGTCTTTGAGATATTTTCTGGTGCAATTCCCCTGTAAAACCAGCTTCTTATCATCGATATCCGCCGGAATCTCGTTGTTTCCGCCGATAACCACCGTGGTGTCGGAGCAGCGTTCGTACTCGCCGATTGCTTTTAGCGTCTCCATGCTGAGGGTTAGAAGCGCTTGGCAGGAGGAGCAGGCACCCTCACAGCGAATATCGTATTCCGGCCAGCGGGACTGGATTTTTTCGATGTAAGGCACCCAAAGTTTTGTATAGCAATCCTCAACCTTGTCCCCAACTACATCGATATCTTCGGCGTGGCAATTTCCCATTCCCACTTCCTCGGCAACCCGGAAATAGTCCACTCCGTCAGGGTCAATTCCAACCAAGTCGCAGGCTACCCGATCCACCGCCACAGGGTCGTAAGAGCCTAAAATACAGCCGATGTATTTCGGAACCGGTGTATGAGGTGAAAATCCTCCCGCCGCGTATATGGCATCCACGATGTTGATGTCCGGGCGAACCGCATACCACACATCCATCATGGACATGGTAAGGTTTTCCTTGTGCATATCCATGTGAACTCTGTCCTGAACGGTTCCCTTGATATTTTTCAAAGCGCAGGAGAAAACCATGCTGGCATGGGCTTTCAGAATCGGCAGATTTATGATGTGATCTGCTTCCAGCAGGAAACGCGGCAGCTTTACCCGCTTTATATTGGAACGATATCCCCGCACCGGAATGGTAATGAGATCCTTGTCCCGTTTAATGTCGATGAGTTCAACGCCCTCTTCTTCTGCAACCTTATCAACGCCGCAAGCCTTGTAACATTCGATGGTGTCACAGCCGATAGCTGCGGATTCTGCGATGATGATTCGTCCGGGGTTTGCTTTTTTAACTTCGCGAATAACCGCCCTTACCACCTCCGGATTTGTGCAGACCGCTGATTCCGGCGGCGCTGCGTGTCCCGCGTTGGGTTTAAGCACAACCGTGGAGCCTTCCTCTATCATCTTGTCAACTCCCCCAAGAAGGTCGAACACTCTGGTGATGTTTTCCTGAATGTTTTCTCCCTTTGCAAGAGCTACCAAACTCTTTTCTTTCTTCATCTTTTGCTGCTTCCTTTCTTTTTTATGTTTTGGCGAGCCGGTGAACCCGCATAATGTTCCTATTCTTTGTCCAATATATAACAAAGCTGCCGGTTCATCATCATATATTTGCACAAAAAATATTGACATCTTGTTAACATATAATTATAATTTAGGTGTATTTTTAATTCTGCGGTTTTGCTTTCCCGCTATAATCGGCTACAATCAGCCTTTTTTACGGATTGGAGGTCATTTTATATGTATTTCAGCACGGCAAAAGAATTGGTGGGCAATTGCCCAATCAAAATTTTAAAGAGCGAAAATCCCCACGGAGAGATTCTTTTCCTTTTTGATTGCGCGGAGTCCCTGCTGTCCGCCTCGGACAAAGTCCTCTATTGCTGTCGGTATACATCTCTGGCGGCATATCCTCAGAGCTTTCCAAAGGGAAGCAGTCTTCTCCTTATGCTGGACGAACCTGTGGTAGATGCCGATTTACTTTCGGATTTTGACAATATTATGGCGGCGGAAAGCGAAGAGGCTTACAGGGAGGCTTTGAGCCTTATCTCAAAGGAACTTACTTTAGAAGAAAAGTTAAAAGAAGGGAACAAAGAACTGCTTGACAAAATCATTCTCAACAGACCCCTGCAGGAAATCATCGACCATATTTCCGATATGTATGGGCGCTACGCGGACATTTTGGACAATGCCCTGAACATTTTGGCGGTATCCAGCAGCCTGATGCCCCCGGACAGAAGGATAATGAGCGAGCACAAGTTTCATTCCATTATGCCAAACGTCATTCAATATCTGCGCTCCACGGGAAGCATCGACCGGATGCGCAGCTCCCGTAACCCGATTTATATCGAAGACCCGCCGCGAAACACCTTCGTTTACTCCACTTCCATCTACATCGGCGATATCCTGAATGTGGGCTTTTTTACGATTTTTGTGCAAAGGAATGAGCATCTTTCCCCTGTTACCATGCAGGCGCTTCGGGAAACCGGACGGCTTCTCAGTATCATCATGCAGCGCAACACCGTTAACAGCATAAATAAGGCGACTTATTTCACCCATTTGCTTTCCAGTATGCTCCAGGGCACTCCGGCCACAGGTTCCAGCTATAAGGATCGCTTCACCGCCTTTAACTACAACCTGAAAAAATACAAGAGAATCGCCGTCATACAGACCCAAAACAGCATTCCCACCGGCATAAGTACCGATGACCTGTGCGAAACCCTGAAGCCGATGTTTCCAAACAGCGTCTATGTCGTATTTGACTCCTATATTGTCTTTCTTTTCAGCGAGGACAGGGTCAGCGATATCAAAAACATCAGTATGCTCAAGGAATTTTTAAAGCAAAATTTCCTCAAGGTCGGAATCAGTTCCCCTTTCGAGGACGAAGCGGACACCCAAAACTATTATGAGCTTGCAAAAGCCGCCTTGCAGCTTGGCCAGCGTTTGGACGGCGAGGTAAACATATATCTTTATGACGAATACAAAATTGTGGATATAATAAATGAAATTTCCGGTTCGAGAAGCCTTTATTCCCTCTGTTTCAGGCCTATGATTAAATTGATCGAAGCGGACGCTGCCGATGAGAATATGCTGGTGGATACTTTGTTTACCTACATTTCAAACCAATTTTCCATAAAAAAAACCTGTGAACAACTTTTTATTCACAGGAATACGCTTTATTATCGTTTTGAAAAGATACGAGGCATCATGGGCTGCGACTTCATGGAATATTCTAACCTGATCGATATCGGAATCACCATGATGATCCTAAAGTATCTCAATCTTTCCCCTATAAACCTGACTTATGACGGAAAGAGAGAATAATTTTCGGCAGATTTCGATAAATTGCAGTGAATTACAGCAGATACAGGCGGCTTTTACAGCAAAATATTCGCAAAGAAGCTGACCCCCGGGGTGATAAACAGCGCCGGAACATTGAAAACGATCGCAATCAGCAGGATGTAATATCCGTAATTATATACTGTGTACCACCAGTCGTAACGGTCGAGGTTGAAAATCTGCGTAAGCACTCCGAAGCCGTCCAGTGGCGGTATCGGAATCAGATTGAATATCATCAGCACCAGATTGATATAGACCACATAAAACAGCATTTCGTAAATGATCGACCCTACTTCGCTATAGGCAAAGGAAGTCGCCGCAAGCCCTTTGAGGGCAAAGGAAATAACCACCGCAACGGCAAGGTTCGCCGCAACTCCCGCAAGCCCTACGATAAGCTCTCCCGACCTGCGATTCTTGTAATAGTCCGGGTTTATCTGCACGGGAACGCCCCAGCCGAAGCCAATAAAAAGCAGCGCAATAAATCCAACGGGGTCGATGTGGTGCATGGGATTCAGGCTCAGCCTTCCCTGGAATTTCGGGGTCGGATCGCCCAGCTTATACGAAGCAAAGGCATGAGCCGCCTCGTGGCACGAAAGGCCGACGATAATCCCGGGAAGCAGCATGAGCTTCATATATGCCCATTCCCAGATTGACAGGTGACTTGTGGTTATCGATTCTATAAGCATTATGAGCAAAAGCATTAGCATAAACGGATTCATATTTCTTAATCGATCTCTCATTCTTAATATCCTTTCGGTATTTTTCTCTAATAATAAAATCCGGTAGCAGGGTCGCTGTACTCTGCAATTCTCACGTTATAAGCCTCCGTCGCCGCCTCCTCAAAGGCAAGCTTCGGGTTCTCTATGCCCATCTTCGCAAGCATCCATTTGGCAAAAGGAGGGTTCAGGATGAGAATCGGTCCGATTACGTAAGTAGCGATAAAATTACTTTGGCGGATTCCCTCCTCCGTAACATCCGGGTTCAGCCCCGGTCCCCGCTTCGTTTCAAAGACGCTTTGCAGGCTGTCATAAAGGCAGCCCGGAATTTTTTCTTCGTAGGAGTGGGTGAACTGGCTCTTGTAACCTGCAATCTCCATGCCCTCGAATTCACCAAGATACAGGGAGTTGAACCGGTGGAGCATATCCCGCTTTGCCACCGTCGGGAAAAAACCGAGACATTCCAAACCGCTTCCGTCCTTGTCTTCGATTCTGCTGCCGAAGATTTCCAGAGCGTTTCCCGTTATGAGAAACAGCGTACCGTCATCAATTCGCGCCTTTAGTTCGTCGCGGTACTTGGAAAGGGCGGTTTTTGCCAGATGCTGGGAACTTTCTTTCATGGTTCCCATGTAGACCAGCTGCGGTTTTTCCCGAACGAACAAAGGCTCCTCCCAAAGATGGGTCTCCACAATTTCGATTTCATCATCGGTTCCCGCGCAGGACTTTTTCAGGTAGTCCACATTTTCGAGGTCGCCGTAAAGGTTTGCAACCTCGGGATACAAAACTTCTATCTTCACTTGGCTTCCTCCTCTCCGGCCTTATCATGCAGCATATTTTCAACCTTGTCCGCCACTTTCGTGCCAAGGTCAATGGAGTCTGTGCCATAAAGCACATAAATATGGTCGTTTTCGAAAAGTTTGAGCAAATCCGGTGCGTCAATTTCTTTTTCCGCAAAGGAAAGCCTTTCCTCCGGGACTCCTGCCAGAAGAAGTCTGAGCTTATGGTCGAATCTTCTCGGCCCGCAGAGTATGATATTTTTGATATTTTCGTGGTTCAAAAATTCAAAATCGCAGTCGTAGAGCCTGCAAGTCCGCCTATATAGTCAAATACCCTCGTGGTGGCAAAGGCGTTCTTTTCCTTGGCAAGGACGCGATAAAGGGTCCTCGAGCCGATTTTTTCCTCGTTATAGCGGCTGCCGACGATGTTGAGCTTGCCGAAAAAGCCTTCTATCTGCTCGTGGCTGTATCCGATTTCTCTCAGGATTGCCACGGCGGAGACTACGTTATATATGTTGAAAACGCTCTCGTTGAGGAGCTTGTAATGCCCCGTCCCCGAATGGTCGGCAACATCAATAGTCATCTTGTCCACATCTACGTTTTTGCCCGCATAATCGTAAGCAGGCGCCTTGAAACCGCATTCCGGGCAATAAGCCTTGCCGATGTGGTTGTAGCGAAGATATTCGTATTTCAGCTCGTGATGACATTCCGGACAAATTTGCAGATCGTTGATGAGATTGATGCACGCCGTCCGGTCGGTCGCCATCTTTTCGATGCCGAAATATACTCTCTCATTCTCAGGCGCAACCCCGCAGGAAATAAGGTCGTCAGCGTTTAGCACAAGCTTAGTCTCCTTTGGAATGTATTTTGTCAGGATGTTTGCGATGTACTCGGGATGTGCGTTTCGCATGATGGAATCCCGGGAAAGGTTGGTAATCAGCATATAGTCCGGCTTCATGTAAGGATAGACTCTCAGCGCCGAACGCTCGTCCACCTCAAAAAGCCCGATTTCGTACTTGCACCTTCCCAAAAGGCTCGACCCGTAGATGAGTGACGAGGCGATCCCGGAATTGATATTAGAACCCATCTTGTTGTTCAAAACCTGCTTCCCGTCCATGGTGAGCATATCAAGAAGCATGTTAGAAACCGTGGTTTTGCCGTTGGTTCCGGTGACCGCGATAATTTTTTTCGGTTTTGCCGCATATTTTAGAAATTCCGGACAAAGGCGAAGCGCCAGCGCTCCCGGAAAGTTCGTTCCGTTATGTTTTGTTATCTTCAGCGCGATGATCGACAGTTTTGCCGCCCAAAGCGCGATGTAATATCTGATTTTTCCCATTCCTTCGCCTCAAACTAATACTTAAATTCCGGTATAATCTTGTGAATGGTCGGCATGATGCCGATTCCTCCTGGAGTCTGCCCCGGAAGCTGCCAGAAGTCGTGGGCGCAGTAGTTATTGCCCTCGATGATCGCAGGTCCTGTCGGCGTAATGGCAACGTCCCAGCCGATATAACGCATCTGAGGTACCACAAGAGCCGCCTTTTTGACCATTTCCACCGCTTCCTTCATATAGGGAACCTTGTATCCCAGCAGAGGCTGATGGGTGTTCGGATGCTCCGTATAATGCTTTCCTGCGGTGGTATCTCCGGAGTGCGCTGGGAAAAGAAACTCTCCGGTTTCGAGGTCAACAGGTCCGTGCAGGCCGTAGTTATCAACCACTCTGCCGTCTCTGCCCATCTTGAATACGGAGTAAAGAAGATGCGGCTCCCCTTTTGCGTCCACCATGGTAATCATTCGCATGGTATTTACAGAATAAGGGTACATCTTCGCAACGTCCGGATGATTTTCGACCACATCCTCGATGGTGCCGAATTTTTTGTTCCTAACATAAGCCACAAACTCGTCGGCATCCTTGAATTTCTCGGTTTCCAGAAGCTCCGCGCCGATGCCGCAGGTCAGGTCCTTCATCTTGGCAAAGATTTTCTTGCGGGTCTCGAAGAATTTTTTTATGTCCTCATCCGTTGCAACTTCAAGGTCGAGACATTCTCTGCCGATAAAATCCTTGAAAACCTCGTTAAACTCATTCTTATTGTCGAAGATGTGCGCATAGCTGTGGTCGTTCATGAACATCATAAGCTTCTTGCTGCGAAAGCGGGTAAGATAGGTGTCTCTCTGCTTCGGACTGAGATTCCAGAACTCGAAGATGACATAATCGTTGTAGCCCGCCCCGTAACGCGCCATACTGCTGAGGATATCGAAGAAAAGGTAGACCTTATTCTTTCCCGAACGTTCGTGGGCGTTATCCAATACCTTAAAGAATTTTTCGAAACTCGCTCCTTTTATAACGCGAGCGTAATACTGCATTTTGTTTTCCATGTTGTCATTTCCTCCCTTTTGTATTACAAGATATCCGACAAGAGTCGGGATATTGCTTCCTTAAATTTGATTATGGGTCCGCGTTTCAGATACGCCTCATAAGTCAATTCGTGACCGTGGCAGGTCAGATCGTTTTCAAATGCATTTTCCATCTTTTTTGCGAATTCGCAGTCAAAGACAAATGCATTGGTCTCGAAATTCAGCCTGAAGCTTCGGTTGTCGAAATTTGTCGAGCCCACGGTTCCCACCTCGCCATCCACCACAAGGGTCTTTGCGTGTAGAAAGCCGTCGTCATATATAAAGGCTCTGCCTCCCGAGCGCAGAAGCTCGCCCACATAGGAATATGTAGCCCAGTAGACGAAAATATGGTCCGGCTTGCAGGGGATCATCACCCTGACGTCCACCCCCGACTGGGCCGCCATCTTCAGCGATTCGAATATGCTGGGATCCGGCACGAAATACGGCGTCTGCAGCCATACCCGCTTTTCCGCGTAGGTTATCATACGCATCATGGCGCGCTTTACCTCCACGGACGGGGATTCCGGTCCGCAGGATACTATCTGTATTCCGGTGCTTCCGTTTTCCTTTCCGAAGGCAAATTCCTTGGGAACAAGATCAAGCTTTTCTCTTGTGGTAAATCTCCAGTCGAGGGCAAATCTACCATAAAGATCCATTACCGCATCACCCGTGATCTTCACATGAGTGTCCCTCCAGTATCCGAAACGCTTTTTTCTGCCGATATATTCTTTTGCGACATTATATCCGCCGGTATATCCGATTTCGTGGTCAACTATGACAATCTTTCGGTGATTTCTGTAGTTGAATTTCGGCGCGATGATCTTGAGCTTTGGCTTGAAGAAGTATCCAACCTTGCCGCCGGCATCTATGTACTTGCTGAGAACATGGTTATTCATTCGCCTGCTTCCCAGCGCATCAAGCAGAAGCCTTACTTCGATGCCTTCTCTGGCCTTTTCCGTCAAAAGGTCTATCAGCTTCATTCCCACAAAGTCGTTTTTTATGATGTAATATTCTACCTCAACGCTGCACTTTGCATTCTTTATGTCACTGAGCATTTTATTTTGTAGGTCGATGCCGTCTGTAATAAGCTCAATATTGTTATTTTCCGTAAAAAACGAATGGCCGTAAACCTGATTCAGCTTGATGAGATGCTTCCAATTTTGGGTCTCAGGATGTTTGAACCTGTAGTTTTCGTCATTCATCTCCTCGATTTGATTTTTTAAGGTCTG
>CAVGEP010000046.1:0-9723 GCA_963628105.1 Alistipes communis | reverse complement strand
TCTGTACTGTCTCCGCCTATAATTACTGCTTCGCAATTGCACGTACCGCCCTCAGCGTGGGTTACTGCATCAGCGAACGCCAGGCCTGGCATGAAACACGCAATCATCAGCACGCTCATAATGATTGAAAAAAGTTTTTTCATTTTGTTCTTCCTTTCTTTGTATTGTAAATTTATTTATATCATAGCTTTCGCCATAATATCGAACTCGGTGCAGAATTTGGAAGCCCCTCACCCTCGAATTTCACGGCCTTGAATTTCGGGGGGCAGCCGTGAATTTCGCCGTGAATTTCGCGGCAGGCGAGCATCTGTCGCATATGTTCTGCTCCTTTCACAATAATAACATATTAAATACGCCATTTCAAGCATTATTGCGTATTCTATATTATAATTTGATTTTTGTGTCGTATAGAATATATTTTATGGAGGTGGCTTTATGAGCGAAGGCTTTATGTGCGAAATGTATGAGAAAACTTTTGGGGATAGGCTGGCTTTTCTTCGGATGCAAAAGGGCGTGTCCGCAAGGGATATGAGCCTGTCCATCGGGCAAAATCCCAGCTACATAAACAGCATCGAAAACAAGAAGGCGTTGCCGTCCATGAGCGGCTTCTTCTATATATGTGAATTTCTTGAGATAACGCCTCAGGAATTTTTCGATGTAGAAAGCCAAAGCCCCACCGAGCTTCGAGAGCTTACCGCAAAGCTAAAAAGGCTGCCGCCGGAGGATTTGAAGCTCATCTCATGTGTCATAGACAGGCTGCTGACGTAAGAAAATCGAACAATAAAAAAGAGGGCTTGCGCCCTCCTGTTTGTAATTTGGAAGGGCATAAGCCCTATTTTTTGTCAAAATGTCGTGCGAGTGGGAGAATCGGTATTTGTTTTCACAACCGCGCATTATCTTTATTCTTTAGGCGGTATGAACTTATATTTGCCCTTTCCAAAGCCGCTGACAGGCTCGATCAAATCCGCATTTTTCAGCTTTGTAATAAGATTACCTGCGGCAGTAACAGACTCCTTTGTGATAGCGGCTATGTCGGAACGACCAAACACACCATCAACGCCCATATTTGCAAATACCGCTTTCGCCTTTGCAATCGTGACTTGGCTTGCGTTCAGCCGATCAATCGCAACCTCAATCGCAACATTTTCGCCTACAACCGCAACTTCGGTTGTGTTTATCGCTGTTCCGTAATTCAGATTATAGAGCGTGACTTGGAAAGAGCCGGCATCCGAATAGAACTTAGGCTCCAACTCGTCACGGTAATTGTGAGCAGCGCGGTAGGTTTCCGTAATTTTCTTAAAACCACTGCCTTGCCGCTCCATATAGCCCAATCGTCCGAAAATATCTGCAAGAACAGGATTGCGGCGCGTGGAGGAAATGCTGGACAGATCCCGCTCCTGTATCCGTGTGCCGTCTGCCATACCGCCGGGAGAATAAATGGTAAGGCGGTCATCGTAAATGTCGATGTGAACTTCGCTGCCCAAAATCAGATAATCACGATGGATCAGCGCATTGACAAGCGCCTCAAAAACGCTTCGTTCGCAGTAGTCGGGCATCTCAACACGGGAATCGGCGGTTTTCTTCCAGCGCGTTTTCATATTCCGCTTGACAAAGCTGACACCCTCATTGAGCAGAATAATCAGACTGCCTGAATATTCCGCGCCGTCAAGTGCATCTACCATGCCACCGCTTTTGTTAAGGCCGTTCCAACGTGTGCAGAACAGACGAGAATGTCGGATGGGCGAATCATCTGCTATCAAGGCGCCCGCATTGGTCAGCTTGCCGTGTTCATCCCGCATATCAAAGGAATCAAACAACTTTTCCTCCATGCTGTTACCCGTCCATACCTTATACCGTTCACGAAGCTTGGAAAACGCATAATCCTTAAAATCATACTCGGAAACCAGTTCATCATAGGTACGGTGCATTCCCTTGAGAATAAGCTGATTCAGCACATAAGACGGTGCAATCACGCTTTCGCTACCAATGCGAATATATGCCTCCATAATGCCATCGGCTTTGTAGTAGTATGGTGTGGAGCGTCCTGCGGACACAGACAGCATAAGAATGTCTTTGCCGTTCTCCCATTCTGGTGTGAGGATAAAGGTCGGATAAGGCACAATCCGCTCCTTAATGAGTCGGCTGATTGCCTCTGCATCGGTCTGCACGTCAGCCAAGCCGCTAACATTTCTGTCATCATCAATGCCGAAAAACAGCGTTCCACCAATGCCGTTTGCAAAGGCACTAACACTTTTGAGCCAGCTTTTCGGCTTCTTTACCTCCAGAGCAACCTTGAAATCACATTCAGTCGCTTCTGCGATCCAGCGATCAATCATTGTTCTCACCGTCCTGTCCCTTCTTCTTTCCCGTCTCTTATAGTTATACCGATTCTTACATCTTCCCCTGCAAAAGGCGGAATTTGTCCGGCCCCCTAAAATGTCAGCTCCTCCGTTTCTGCCACAAGTTTTGTGAGCGCGTCCTTGTAATAGGCGATCAGCTCCTCGCGATTCGGGGCGTTTCTGCGAATCGTCCGGCGCAGGAGCCTCATGTAGCCGATGATCTTCGCCTTGTTTTCCACTTCGTCGAGCCTTGCCTGATCCTCGGTATCCAGGTACATGGCAAGGGTTCTTCTCCAAAACTCGCCCGCCGTTTCAAAGGAGAAGCCGAGGAATCTCAGCGCCTCTTCATGATCCGGTTCAAGGAAACCCACGAAAGCATTGAACATGGACGCAAGCTCAAATATCGGGTGACCCATGCACAGGGTATCCATGTCGATGAGCAGCGCCTCGCCGTCCCTTACCATGATATTATTCGTATGATAATCTCCGTGGAGCATGGAATGCTGCTCCGGCACCGCTTCCACCATCTTGCAGAGCTTTTCTCCAGTTTCCGCCGGCAGATGTTCCGAAGCAAACTCCGCCCAGTCAAGGGCAACTTGCTTCATGTCCGGCATATCCCCCGGGCTTACCTCTGTGCTGTGAATTTGCTTCACCATGTCCACATAGTATTTTAGCGGCAGCTCCAAATGCTCCGGGTCCTTCTTTATCATCTTGGAAAGGGAAGTGGCCTCCAAAAGCTCCATCACCGTGCCGTAGCTTTCGCCGATACGCACCACATCGTAAGGGATTGCCGTGTTGATGCCAAGCACCAGCGCCTTGCGGGCAAGCTCCCGCTCCCGCTGAATCTCCGGCAGAGCGTCCGGATTAAAATAAAGCTTGATGATAGTTTCCGCATCATAACGATAAACCGCGCCGTTTGCGCCCTTTCCGATTATCTCGCAGCCCTCTACGGAAAGATGGCGGTACGCCTTTTTCACCGTAATCATCTCCGTAAAGCCCGTCATATCCAGGACTTCATAGACCGCCGGGGAAACATTGATTATCGCAAGCTCCGAATCTTCCTTTCTCAGACGCAAGAGGATACGAAGGCCTGCGCTGGAAATATACTCAAGATTTTCCGCGTCAAGTACCGTATGTAGCCCGGGATGTCCCTTGCGAATCACCTGAATTTCCTGCTCTGCGGCGGCAGCGTTACTTGCATCGATACGTCCCTCAAGGTCAATGTAGAGAATATCCCCGTTCACATGTGATTTTACCTGTTCTGGCATGATGCCCATTCTCCTTTCGCATTTTTTATCTTTGTCCGCAGCCACTGCCCTTTGCGAAAAAGTCAAGGCAACGCTGCTTGTAGTCCGGTGCCTCGTCGTATACCGCGTGTCCGTAAATGTCTTCATATATGTATAACTCGCAGGAAAGGGCTTCCGCAATCTGCTCTGAGCCTTCCGCTGTCACAACTTTGTCGCCCCGAGAGCCGATAACAAGGGTCGGACATTTGATGTTAGAAAGCTCCTCATAGCAGTTAAAGTTCTTGCAAGCCTCGGTCAAGATAGCAATTCGCTGAAATTCTTCTTCTGTGATGCCCATATTCATCTTGATTAGAGCCTGGCGATAATCTTTTAGCGTTTCCTCAGAGAAAACCCTGTCCACAAAGCTCTCAACAAGCGCGGTTTCGTCCTGTTCTTTCGCAAGCCTGTTCCATTCCCTTGCCGCTTGGTTAAAGGTTTCATTGGGTTTTGCCAGCGTTGAGCCGAGAATCATTTTGTGAACCAGTTCGGGGTGGTCGATGGCAAGGTACATGGCGATCATGCCCCCCTGAGACGCGCCGAAGACATGGGCTTTTTCGATGCCAAGGGCTTCCATTGCCTTTGCGGTGTCAGCCGCCATTTCTCTGACGGTATAGCCGGCTTTGATATTTTTTGCCCGGTCAAAGACATATACGGTGTAGTCCTTCGCGAAATCCTTGTATGCCTCCGCAATCATATCCTCAAGTCCCATCACGCTGTGAATGGAAAGCCCCGGTATGATAACGAAGCTCTTTTCTCCGCTGCCGAATCGGATATAGTCCATCTCCAAGCTGCCTGCAATAACCGTTTTCATGTCTAGTCGCCCCCTTGTTTTGTGCTGTTCTTATGGCAAATATTATAGCAAAAAATCTTCTTATGCTCAATATAATTTTGTACGCAGGCCGCCTGCATGGTTTTTCACAAATTTAACAAAATTTTTTCTTGATTTTTTCGCTTTACAGCCACCCGCAGCGGATTTGTGAGTAGTATTCTGTTTTTGCAAAACCAATCTTTGCGAATTTTACGGTGATGTTCACCGTGCGTTTACGGAAAATTTACGGAGGATTTTGATATGGCTGAATTAACTGCCCTTCGCTCATCGGGCAAGTTCCGGCACGAACACAAGTATGCGATAGACTATTTCAACTATCTGGCGCTCAGACAAAAGTTACAGCTGGTCATGCAGCGGGACAAATACGCCCCTGCGGACGGAAAATACCTGATTACGAGCCTGTATTTTGACAACTGCTTCGACAAGGCGCTAAAGGAAAAGCTTAGCGGGGTCAGCAGGCGGGAAAAGTTTCGGCTGCGCTACTACGGCGAAAACACGGAAACGGTTTTCCTCGAAAAAAAGCAAAAGGTCAACGGGCTTTGCCTGAAAACCTCGGCGAAGATTTCCCGTGAGGACTGCCTTGGGATTCTGAACGGGCATCACGATTTTCTGCTAGGTTCGGACTCGGAGCTTATTTCCGAACTGGGCTTCAAGATGCAGACCCAGCTTCTCAGGCCTAAAACCGTGGTTCGCTACTACCGGGAGGCTTTCGTCTATCCTGCGGGGAACGTGCGGGTGACCTTCGACTCGGATATCTCCACGGGACTTTCCCCGGACTGGTTCTTTGAGCCCTCACCGGCGCCTCTTGGGGATGCGGTGATGATCATGGAAGTAAAATACGACGAATTTTTGCCGGAAATTATCAGGCATATCGTCCAGCCACATTGCACAAGGCTTCAGGCCTTTTCGAAATATGCGGCCTGCCGTGGGATGGCATGATGGCAAAATCATTTATTATTTAGCCGAAAGACCTCGGCAAAACTTTTTTAATAACTAAGCCGAATAAACGGCGGAACTTTATTTAATAACTAAGCCGTGGAAACGGCGGAACGGAGATTTTTATTATGACTTTTAATGATGTATTCAAATCGAGCTTTCTGGAAAGCGTAACGGACTTTTCAATTCTTGACACGCTGCTTGGTATGGCCTGCGCCCTTGTAATCGGACTTTTTATCTTCCTTATCTACAAGAAGACTTCCGCGGGAATCATGTATTCTTCCAGTTTTGGGCTGACCCTTATCGGGCTTTCCCTGGTGACTTCCCTGGTAATTATGGCAGTAACCTCCAATGTGATTCTTTCCCTTGGTATGGTCGGTGCCCTTTCCATCGTGAGATTCCGTGCGGCAATCAAGGAGCCCATCGAAATCGTATTCCTTTTCTGGGCGCTGGCTGCCGGTATCGTTGTCGGCGCGGGGCTGATTCCTCTTGCCCTTGTGGGTTCAATCATCATCGGCGCGGTGCTTTTCATCATGGCAAGCCGCAAAACTCACGAAAATCCCTATATGCTGGTGCTGAACCTTGCGAATGAAGAGGCGGAAAAGGCTGCAGCTGAGGAAATAAAGGCTGCCGCGGCAAAGTATGTCATCAAGGCGAAAACCGTGACCCCAAAGGGGATTGAACTTTCCTACGAGGTTAAGCTGAAAGACGCTTCCACTGCATTCGTAAGCAAAATCGGCGGAATCTCCGGGGTTGAAAGTGCGGCGCTGATAAGCTATAACGGCGAATATATGTCATAGGAGTGATTTTTTATGATTGATAATAAGCATATCGGCAAAATAATTATGTCCGTTACGGCGCTGGCTCTGGCCTGTTTGCTGATTTTTATGCTAATTTTCGGGGAAAGCGCGAAGGCTTCGGCATCGGGCATTACCATGGGCTACGAAAGTTCCTTATTCTCGACGGATTCGATTATCGATGTGGATGTTTCCATTTCCGAGGAGGATTGGGCGGATCTTTTGGAAAATGCCATAGACGAGGAGTATTATTCCTGCGATGTTACCGTAAACGGGACGAAATACACAAATGTGGGCATCCGGGCGAAGGGAAACACCAGCCTTTCCATGGTGGCTTCCAGCGATTCCGACCGATACAGCTTCAAAATCTGCTTCGACGAATATGTTGACGGGCAGAGCTGCGACGGGCTCACGAAGCTGGTTCTCAACAACAATTACAGCGACGCCACCATGATGAAAGAGGCTATCTGCTATGATATGTTTGCCTTTCTGGGGGCGGATGCCAGCCTGTATAATTACGCAAAGGTTTCCATAAACGGCGAATATTACGGAGTTTATCTGGCGCTGGAGCCGGTGGAAGAAAGCTTCGCCATGCGGAATTACGGGGCAAATTACGGCGAGTTCTATAAGCCCGACAATATGGGCATGGGCGGCCCGGGCAAGATGAAAGACTGGGACGGGGATATGTCCGAGTTTATGGGCGGCGATTCAAGCAGTGCCTCGGGCAGCAGCGAGCCGCCTGAGATGCCGAGCGGGTCGGGCGATTCCGCAGCGACAGGCGAGGCAGGCGGCGGCAAAGGCGGCGAAATGCAGGGCGGCGGAGGGGCCGGCGGTGGAGATATGGGCTCCGGCGGCGGCGCTAACCTCAATTATGTTGACGACAGCCTGGACAGCTACGATGCAATCTGGGAAGGCAGCGTGTTCAACACCACCGACAAAGACCACAGCAGGGTCGTAAAGGCTCTGAAAAAGATCTGTGACGAAGATGTTGACACCGACACCCTGGCAAAGTATATGGATGTTGACAATGTGCTACGCTATATGGCGGTTCACACCTTCGTGGTAAACCTCGACAGCCTTTCCGGCAACATGGCCCACAACTATTATCTGTACGAATCGGATTCTCAGCTGAATATCATTCCATGGGACTATAACCTCGCCTTCGGCGGCTTCCAGTCCCAGGGGGCAAGCGATGTGATCAACTTCCCAATCGATACGCCTTTTACCTCGGCGGTAAGCACGGAAGACCGGCAGTTCTTTATGTCGCTGCTTGATAATGAGGAATATCTGGCGCAATATCACGAATATTTGCGGCAGCTTGCGGAGGAATATGTAGGCGGCGGAACCTTTGAAAACACGGTGTCTCGCATTACATCGCAGATAGACGATTTGGTTGAAGCAGACCCTACAGCCTTCTATCCTTATGACGAATATACCGCTGCCGCCTCGATGCTAAAGGAAACGGTTTCCCTCCGGGCAGAGAGCGTGCTTGGTCAGCTGGATGGCACGATTCCGTCAACCCGAAGCGGACAGGAGGAAGACTCCTCCGCGCTGATTGATGCCTCATCCATCGACCTTACGGTTATGGGGGTAATGAACGGAGGCGGCGGTGGCTCCGGCGGTGGAGAAGGCGGAGGCCCCGGCGGCGGTCCCGATGGTGGTTCGGGTACGGCCCCGAGCGGAGGCTCAGGGCAGGCGCCAAGCGACAATTCGGATGGCGATTCGGGTACAGCCCCGGGCGGAGGCTCAGGGCAGGCGCCAAGCGACAATTCAGATGGCGATTCGGGCAAGGGCCCGAGCGGAGGCCCCGGCGGTGATTCCGGTAAGGGCCCGGGCGGCGGCGACCGTGGGGGTTCGATGCAGCCGCCCGGCGGCGAGGCGAACGGAAATGCCGGGGAAGCACCAAGTGGCAGTTCCGATAAAAATGCCGGCGAGGCTTCAAAGGCCAGCTCAGGGCAGCCGACCTGATTTGCTTATTTGCAAAAACTTGTTCTTAGCGTATGTTAAGAACAAGTTTTTTTACATTTCAGGTGTTCCCTTTAATTCTTTCTATTTTTCTCTTCCTATAATCTCACGCAGGATGCGCCTAACTTTAATCCGCAAGTCCAAGTAGCCAGTCTCTCGCATTTATTCTGCGAATTCCGTCATAATGAGCTTCCGGATCATCGTCCAAAGTAAGGAGAATTTTCGGATAATGGTCTTTGATTGCCCGCAGCGATCGAAGCTCTCGCTCAAGTGTCTTTTCATCACGCACAGACAAGGCCACTTGGAAATAGATTGTACCTTTGCCGTTTTGTGCAACAAAATCCACTTCAAATTCATCGACTTTTCCTACATACACCTCATACCCTCTTCGTAGCAATTCCAGATATACTATGTTTTCGAGTATCCGTCCGGCATCTACCTGCTTCGATCCAAGCAGCATGAGGCGCAGTCCAATGTCCACAACATAGTATTTTTCAAGCGTTTTGAGGTGTTGCTTTCCTTTTATATTATACCTTTTTGCCTGATATATGATGTAGCTTTCGGTCAAGGCATCAAGGTATTTTTCAACTGTTCGCGTATCGATTTTGCGTCCCGAAGAGGTCATTGTGTCCGCTATCTTTTTCGGCGAAAGTGGGTTTCCGATATTATCGAAAATAAATTTTAATATATTCCTTAGCATCATCGGCTCGGAAATTTTGCTGTGGTTTATTATGTCTTTCACCACAATTGTATTGTACAATCCCTCAAGGTAGCCTCTTATCTCATCTGTCTGCCCCTCAAGCTCCAAAGTGTACGGGAAAGAGCTATTCCGCAAATATTCCACATACTTTATCCCTCTGTCATTCATGCTACCCGTGCTTATAATATACTCCTTAAAGGATAACGGAAGCATTTCTATCTGCATATAGCGTCCTGACAGCAAGGTGGCTATTTCGCTCGAAAGCATATGCGCATTGGAGCCCGTAATATAGATGTCTACATTTTCTTTGATGTATAAGCTATCCACAACTTTAGGGAATTGTTCCACATTTTGTATTTCATCCAGAAGAATATATGTCATTTTATCCTGCACTAAATGCTCTTTTAAATATATGTGCAATTTTTTATAGTCCGTCAAATCCTCAAAATCCAAATCTTCAAAGTTTATTGAAACGATTCTTTCTTCCTCTACGCCTTGCTCGAGGAGCCACTGTCTGTACATTTCAAGTAATTTTGACTTCCCGCATCGTCTCACACCTGTAACGACTTTTATTATTTTCTTATCTTTAAGTGCAATTAATCTATTCAAATATTCTTCTCTCTGAATAATCATCCGCATAGCCTCCATCCGTTTATTTAAGCCTATTGTATCCAAAAAGTATCAAAAAATCAAGAGTTTTTGGATTCTGATGCAAAAACTTAATATTAGCAAATGTTAATAACAAGTTTTTTCCATTCCTAGTCTCATCTCCCTAAGTCGGCGATTAGTGTTGAGGTAGTCTAAAAGTCGGCACGAAGCCAATTTCCGTACCGGTGCAAAATTTTTTTGTCTACTTTTCGTACTGCTGCAC
>CAVGEP010000045.1:0-9816 GCA_963628105.1 Alistipes communis | reverse complement strand
TCCGTATACGAGCCAGAGAGCTCAGGAAAAGGTGGAGGACCTGGCAAAGATCGTTGCGACCTATTGCGGCAGGTTCAAGATGCATGTAATAAATTTGCTTCCGATACAGGAGGCCATCGTTACAAACTGCCCAGAAGAGGAAACGACCATATTGGTACGCAGGTTTATGATGCGAATTGCCGAGAAAATTGCAAAGGATGCGGGCTGCCAGATGCTTATAACGGGAGAAAATCTCGGGCAGGTGGCAAGCCAGACGGCAGAAGCCCTTGTTGTTACGGATGCCAGCGTGAGCCTTCCGGTAATGCGCCCGCTGATAGCCATGGACAAGGTTGATATCATGGCAAAGGCCGAGGAAATCGGCACATTCGAGACTTCGATACAGCCTTACGAGGATTGCTGCACGGTATTCCTGCCGAAGCATCCGACCACGAAGCCGAAGCTGGAGCGGATTCTGCAGTCCGAGATGAGGCTCGACTGCGAGGCGCTCATCGATGCGGCAATAAGTGCACAAGAAATAGTCAATATAATCCCGGAGTAGGACGCGCAAAGCCGGGAACCTGCGCCCAAAATGATTTAATTGAAGATTTCGGCGAAAAATCGTGAAAAATCGCAAAATATGCTTGCAAGATTGCAAAAAAAGTGTTTTAATAATGATGTATGTTGTTATGCTTTTAACACGGGATAACAAGTTAAAAACAGGCCTCTGTCTTTTGCAAAAAAGTGAAGGCCGTTATTAATAATTTAAGGAGGCATTTAAATGAACTTTCAACTGACGAAGGAACAAGAATTCGTAAGAAAAATGGTAAGAGAATTTGCCGTTAACGAAGTTGAACCTTTAGCTGCTGATATCGACAAGGAACACAGATTCCCTGTAGAAACAGTAGAAAAAATGGCTAAGTATGGTTTGCTGGGAATCCCATTCCCTACACAGTACGGCGGAGCAGGCGGAGATCACATTTCCTATGCTATCACCGTAGAAGAGTTATCCAGAGTATGCGCTTCCACAGGCGTTATCTGCTCGGCTCACACTTCACTTTGCTGCTGGCCTATCTTTAACTGGGGTAACGAAGACCAGAAGATGAAATATCTTCCTGACTTACTTTCCGGCAAGAAACTCGGCGCTTTCGGCTTGACCGAACCTAACGCAGGTACGGACGCATCCGGACAGCAGACAAGAGCAGAGCTTGTAGACGGCAAGTGGATCCTCAACGGAGCTAAGGTATTCATCACAAATGGTGGATATGCTGATGTTTTCGTTGTAATGGCAATGACTGATAAGAAGAAGGGTAACCACGGTATTTCCGCATTTATCGTTGAAAAAGGCGATGAAGGTTTCTCCATCGGTAAGACAGAGGACAAGATGGGTATTTGCGCATCTTCAACTACAGAACTTATTTTCCAGAACTGCGTAATTCCGGAAGACAGACTTCTCGGACAGGTTGGCGATGGCTTCAAGGTTGCAATGAGCACTCTTGACGGCGGCCGTATTGGTATCGCTTCCCAGGCTCTGGGTATCGCTCAGGGCGCATTCGACGTAACCGTTGAATACATGCAGGCAAGAAAGCAGTTCGGCAAGAAGCTTTCTCAGTTCCAGGCTCTTCAGTTCGAAATGGCTGACCTCAAGACAAGAATCGAAGCTGCAAGACTTCTGGTTTACAGAGCTGCCGACATGAAGGACAAGCACCTCAACTACGGCGAAGCTGCTGCAATGGCTAAGCTGTATGCTGCAGAAACTGCAATGGCTGTAACCACCAAGTGCGTACAGTACCACGGCGGATACGGATATACTAAGGATTATCCGGTTGAAAGAATGATGAGAGACGCTAAGATTACCGAGATCTACGAAGGTACTTCCGAAGTTCAGAGAATGGTAATCGCCGGCAAGACTTTCAAGAAATAAGGTAGGAGGAGAAACAAATGGCATTTAAGATTATCGTATGCGCAAAGCAGGTTCCTGATACAAACGTTATCAAGATTAACCCTAAAACAGGAACATTGATCAGAGACGGTGTTCCATCAATCCTTAACCACGATGACAACAACGCTCTCGAAGAAGCATTAAAAATTAAAGACAAATATAAAGACGTAACCGTAACGGTTATCTCAATGGGACCTCCTCAGGCAACAGACCTTCTTTTCGAATGTATCGCAAAGGGTGCTGACGAAGGCGTTCTCATTTCCGACAGAGCAGTAGGTGGTTCCGACACATGGGCAACTTCCAACACTCTCGAAGCTGCAATCAAAAAATGGGAAAAAGAAAACGGCCCTGCAGACCTCATCTTTGCAGGTCGTCAGGCTATCGACGGAGATACCGCTCAGGTAGGTCCGCAGATCGCAGAAAAATTGGATCTTCCGCAGGTTACATATGTTGAAGAATTCAAGATCGAAGACAATCTCAAGGACATCACCGTTAAGAGACAGCTCGAAGACGGATATGAACTTATTGCAATCAAAACTCCTTGCATGTTGACTGCTATCAAGGAACTCAACGAACCGAGATACATGAACATGAAGGGTATCTTTGGCGAAAAGAACATCAAGATTTGGAACGCTAAGGATATCGAAGTAGACCTTAATAAAGTAGGTCTTGAAGCTTCCCCGACAAACGTATTCAGATCATTCACACCGGCTCCTAAGGCTCCCGGCCAGAAGGTAGCAGGCGATTCTGAAAACGAACAGGCTAAGAACTTACTGATTCAGCTTAAGGGTAAGCACATCATCTAATTAGGAGGAGGAATACAAAATGGCAATTAAAATTTTAAAAGATAAATGTAAAGGCTGTTCCCTCTGCGTAAAGGCTTGCCCGTTCGACGCTCTCAAGATCGAGAACAGACTCGCGATCGTAGACGAAGGCAAATGTACAAACTGTAACGCTTGTATCGCAAAATGTAAATTCGATGCTATCGAAGCTGCTCCGGAAGCTGAAAAGGTTGACCTTTCTGCTTACAAGCACATTTGGGTATTCGCAGAACAGAGACATGGCAAGATCCAGAACGTAGCTCTTGAACTTCTCGGCGAAGGCAAGAAGCTTGCTAAGGACATCAGCGACGACACTCAGATCTGCGCAGTTCTGATCGGTAACAATATCGACCACCTTGCACAGGAATGTTTCGAATATGGTGCAGAAAAGGTTTATATGGTTCAGGATCCGCTCCTGGAGAACTTCACAACCGACGGTTATACAAAGGTTATGAAGCAGTTAATCGACGAATATAAGCCTGAAATCGTACTTTATGGCGCAACTCACATCGGTCGTGACTTCGCACCTCGTATCGCAGCAAGATGCAATACAGGTCTTACTGCTGACTGTACTCACCTTGATGTTAAGGTTTCCAAGTACATCGAGTTCGCAAAGGCTAATACTACACTCGATACATCCACACTTGACCCTAACGACCCGTCCACGGGAATCAAGCAGACTCGTCCGGCATTCGGCGGTAACCTCATGGCTACCATCATCTGCCCTAAGACAAGACCGCAGATGTCCACAGTTCGTCCCGGCGTTATGCAGAAACAGGAAAGAGAAGTTGGAGCTAAGGGCGAAATCGTTAATGTTAAGCCTGATATCAAAGCTTCCGACATCAGAATCGAAATCAAGGATATCGTTAAGTCCGCTAAGGAATTAGTTTCCCTTACAGACGCTAAGATCATCTGCTCCGGCGGTCGTGGTCTTGGAGATGCTTCCGGTTTCGACCTCATGAAGCAGTTCGCTGACAAGGTTGGCGGAGTTGTAGGCGCATCCCGTGCTGCCGTTGACGCAGGCTGGATCGATCACTCCCACCAGGTAGGTCAGACAGGTACAACCGTTAAGCCTGAAATCTACTTTGCTTGCGGTATTTCCGGAGCTATTCAGCACCTTGCAGGTATGCAGACTTCGAACTGCATCGTAGCAATCAACAAGGACCCTGATGCTCCTATCATGGAAATCGCCGACTACGCAATCGTAGGCGACCTCTACAAGGTAATCCCTGAAATCATGAAGGAATGGGATAACGCAGAAGCACTGTATGATGCAACCACGAAATAACGAAACTTCAATCCATATGAAAAGCGACCCCGCGGGGTCGCTTTTTTTATAATTCTCTTACTCGGCGCTGCCGAGGCTGTCTGCGTAGCGTATGGTTTCCATAGCTTCCTTGGCATAGCGGTCGGCGCCTATGCGGTCAGCATATTCTTGGTTGAGGACGGCGCCTCCGACCACAACCTTGCACCACGGGGCCTTTTCCTTGAGGAGTGCAATTGTCTCCTGCATGGAAGCAACCGTGGTGGTCATCAGGGCGCTCAGCCCGGCAGCAGGAGCGTGATGCTCGATGACCGCATCCAAAATATCATGCGGTGACACGTCCTTGCCAAGGTCGATGACCTCAAAACCGTAATTTTCGAGAAGAAGTTTTACTATATTCTTGCCGATGTCGTGGATGTCGCCTTGGACGGTTGCGATGACTATCGGATATTTGTCGGTAACGGTGCCCCCGGACATTTGTTCCTTGATCTTTTCGAACGAGGCCTTGGCCGCCTCCGCTGCCATCAGAAGCTGAGGCAGATAGACACGTTTTTCTTCGAAGCCCCGGCCAACGATGTCAAGAGCGGGGATAATCTGGCTCTGGATGATCGCAAGAGGCTCGGTAGTATCCAGCATCTGCGCTGTAAGCTCTGCCGCCTGCTCTTTCAGGCCTTTGGCGATAGCACGCTGCAGAGCTGATTTGTACTGGGCGGTATCGCCGGCTGCGGTGCTCGCTGAGACCTGGAGGCTCGATTGAGAGGGCGAGCTTTCCGGCAGCGACGAAACGAAGTCGATATAATTGCTGCAGCTTTCGTCCATCATGTGCAACGCGCGGAAGGCATAATATGATTTCATCATGTCCTGTGCATAAGGATTCATAATGGCCGCAGATAGGCCGTTTTCCAGGGCACAGGTATAGAATGTCGCATTTATAGCTTCGCGCTTTGGCAGCCCGAAGGAAATATTGGACACTCCCAGCGAAGTATGGCAGCCCAGATCTTTCTTTATCGTGCGAAGGGCCTTGAGGGTTTCTATCGCGGCACCCGGCTCAGCACTGACCGTCATCGCAAGTGTATCGAATATAATATTCTTTTTGTCTATTCCATATTCGGCGGCGCAGGATAGGATGTTCTCGGCTATTTCCACTCGCTCCTCCGCTGTCTTTGGGATGCCGTTGTCGTCAAGGGTGAGAGCAACAGCAAGTCCGCCGTATTTTTTCATGAGAGGAAATATAGTCCGCATGGACTCTTCCTTGCCATTTACGGAATTTATCATCGCCTTGCCGTTGTAGACGCGCAGTGCTTGCTCCATTGCCTCGGCATCCGAGGTATCGATCTGCAGCGGCAGGTCTATTATAGCCTGAAGCTCCTGCACGGATTCTCGAAGCATTTTAACCTCGTCGATTTCCGGGAGGCCCACATTTACATCCAGTATGTGAACGCCGCATTCCTGCTGACGGATGCCCTCCTGGAGAATATAGTCCAAATCATGCTCTTTGAGAGCCTGTTTGAAGCGCTTCTTGCCGGTAGGGTTGATTCGCTCACCTATCAGAAGCGGCTGAGCCTCGAACTTGACCGCATGAGTATAGGAAGAAACACAGGTAATTTCTTTGTCCGTAAGAGGCACAGGCGGAATTTCGCGGGTAGCATTTACTATTTCCTTAATATATGCAGGAGTTGTGCCGCAGCAGCCGCCCGCTATGCGAACGCCCCGGCGGACGTATTCTGCCATATCCGATGCGAATTCTTCGGGCAGGGTCGTATAAATCGCCTTGCCGCCGGATTCCTGCGGAAGCCCGGCATTGGGCTTGAGCAGTACCGGAATCGAAGCATTTTCGAGAAGCTCATCGCAAACCTCTTTTAGCTGTTTCGGTTCGAGAGAGCAATTTGCGCCGATGGCATCCGCTCCCATGCCTTCTGCCAGTGCAACCATCGCGGCGGGTGAGGCACCTGTCATAAGCTTGCCGTCTTCACCGTACGCATTGGAAACAAAGACCGGAAGGTCGCAATTTTCTTTTGCTGCCAGGAGCGCCGCCTTCGTCTCATAGCTGTCGCTCATGGTTTCGATATATATAAGGTCCACTCCGTTTTCTGCCCCGAGCCGCACAATCTCCGCAAAGAGCGCGACCGCATCCTCAAAGTCAAGGTCGCCGTACGGTTTGAGAAGCTTCCCGCACGGTCCTACATCAAGTGCGATATATTTTGGCTGCGAAGATACTGCCAAGTCACGGCTTATCCTTGCATTCCGCACGGCCGCAGCGATTATCTCCGCAAGCTCCTCATGGGAGAATTTTAGGGAATTAGCGCCGAAGGTATTGGTAGCGACCACATTGCTTCCTGACTCGAAATATTCCCTTTGTATGCGCTGAATAACCTCCGGATGGCTGAGATTCCAGCGCTCGGGATATTCTCCCGGTGCAAGGCCCGCATCTTGCAGAAGCGTGCCCATGCCGCCATCAAGGTAGAGCAGATGCTCCTTCATATAGTCTAAAATATTCATAAAAACTCCGTTCTGCCGCGCCCGGCGGCTAAATTAGTATATTCAAAAGCAAAATTCCGTGCGCCCCGGGGCCAATATCAATTAGAATCTCTGAACTGGCAGTCTGTTTTCCGGCAGCTCAGGCAGCGGGGCATATCCTCATGGCATTCGAGACGATGCTGTAAAATTTTTCCCTGAGCTTCTTTCACATTCGTCTCTTTTGTCTCTATTGACTTTTTTGACTCTTTTGATACTTTCGCTGAAATACCCACGATCGCAGATACCGATTTGCTAGGGGACATCAAGAGGCTGTCGTTCAGCGAAAGCCCGATTTTGCGATGGCAGTCAAGGGCTCGAAAAACATCTCTTTGCGCTTCGAGGGGAAAGTCCCCATACCCCGGGCTGAATCTGGGCCTTATCGCAAAACCCATCGCATTGTACTTTTGCCATAGGCCTTCGCAAAACTCGTCGCATAGACTCTCGATTCGCTCCGCACCGATGGCCTGAATGCAGAGAGCCTTGACTGGGGAAACCCGGCCGTATTTTGCAATGAGCCGATCTGCTCCTAGGCCGATGGTAGCAGCAAACAGGACGAATCCTTCGCAGCCGTGCAAGTTGCGGATAAGCCCGCTGCTTTCCGTTTGCATGAATCCGAGGTCGAGTCCGTTTTCTGTTTCTTTGAGCGGAAAGATGCGCCAGCATACCTTGTAGCTGAGCGCCTGCAATATTTCGTCAAGGCACTCATCCAGCAATTTGTCGATACCGCCGTCAGATTCATTGCAGCGCATATATCGCAGAATTTCACGCCTATTAACCGGCGGCTCTTCATAGCTTTTGGTGAAAATAATTTGATCCATTTTTATACTCGTTCGCAGGAAATCTATTTTCCGAGAATATCCGAGAGGTTCTCCTGAATTTTTTTTGCAACATCAGGCTTGTTCATTGAATAAACATGCACATTATTCACGTTATTTGCATAAAGATCTATAATTTGATCCGTTGCATAGGCGATGCCGGCCTGCTTCATTGCACCAGGATCCGAGCCGAACTTATCCACGAGGCTCTTGAAACGCTGAGGAACATGGGAACCGGACAGCTTCAGCGCTCGCTCTACCTGATTGGCATTGGTAATCGGCATGATGCCCGCAACCACCGGAACCGTGATGCCCGCCTCCCGTATTTTATACAGAAAATTATAGAGCAGGTTGTTATCAAAAAACATCTGCGTGGTCAAAAATTCGCAGCCCGCATCGACCTTTTCTTTGAGATAATGTATATCCTCCTTTTGGTTATGGCTCTCCGGATGCTTCTCGGGGTAGCAGGCACCGCCGATGCAAAAGTCATTGCCGCTTTCCTTGAGCTGGCGGATCAGGTCGATTGCGTGGTGATAAGCCCAGTTTTCTTGATGCGAAATATTCATATCATCCGGAATATCTCCGCGAAGTGCCATGACATTTTCTATGCCCGCAGCCTTGATTTCTTCGATCTTTTGTTGCACCGTTTCGTAAGTTGAGGAAACGCATGTAAGATGGGCAAGGGTTTGGACGCCGTAGGAATCCTTGATATTCTTCGCGATGTCGAGCGTGTATCTGCTCGTGCCGCCGCCCGCTCCATAGGTTACGCTGACAAAGGCAGGTCTGAGCCTTGCGATTTCTTCGGTTGCTTTCTTTACGCTGTCAAAGGCCGTATCCTGCTTAGGGGGGAAAACCTCGAAGGAAAGTGAAAGCGTATCTTGTTTCAATATGTTTATAAGCTTCATTTGTATAATCTCCGGTTTCGTTTGTAAGTTTGCTTTGTAAAACGTGTATGCTTCATTTTACTACTTCATTGGCTTTTTCGCAAGAAAATGCGGCAAATTTTGCATATTTTTGTTTGGCGGCTCCGGGGGATATACTGCGAGCCTTTTCTGACTGCTTTATTTGGGCCTTGCGGAAAGGAGGAAAAAGGGACTAGAAGATGATTAGCGCATATTCCGCTAATGCTGCGTCCCAAAATTGCCATATTAGTGATGACACATCCCTAAAACAGATGTAGAATGAAATTGTCATATAAGGGAATTATATGGGATATATAAGGCATATGATGAGTGCCTTGCAAGTGTATTTTGAAAGAAGGAATGTAAAATGAGTTGCGAATTTGGTGAAAGAGTAAGGCTCACAAGAGAAATGTGCGGTTACTCGCAGGCGGCACTGGCGGAGAAGATTGATATGTCGACAAATCATATCTCGGCTATCGAGAGGGGCATATACGAGCCTCGAGTTGACACGCTGATGAGGCTGGCTACGGCCCTTGGGAAGAGTGCGGATTATCTGCTGCTCGGAGTGGTTGACGATAAAAGCCCGCTCTCGCAGATGTTTCGCAGGGTAAGCCGGCTGCCGGAGGAGGAGCAAGACCGGTTCCTGGAATATATAGAGGCGCTATTCAGAGTCAGAGACGAGAGAAAAAGATAAAAAACCTAAAAAAATTTTCAAAAAGGGTATTGCATTTTTATTCATAGTGGTGTATACTTAGCCATGTTGTTGAAAAACAGCGGAATAATAGCAAATACCCTTATTTGACAAGGACACGCACATGTTTTTGCCAAATAAGGGTAAGATAAAAGAATTGAAGCGAAAGGAAAGAAAAAATGAAAACATCAAAAACACTCAAAAAGATTTTAGCAGTATCACTTATCATGATTCTTGCGCTCTGCACCCTGACGGCCTGCGGAGGCAGCACAAACACAGAAGAGGAAGCTCAAACAGAAGAAATGACGACACTTGTATTGGGCACTTCCGCCGACTACGCACCGTTCGAGTTTATGTATCCTGACGAGAACGGCGAAATGGTTTATGGCGGCGTCGACATTGACGTTGCGCAGTATATCGCAGATTATATGGGAGTTGAGCTGCAGGTTGAAAATATGTCTTTTGACAACCTCCTTACGGCTCTTGGAAAAGGGCAGTTCGACATCGTTCTTGCTGACATCGAAGCAACCGACGAGAGAAAAGAAGCAGCTGATTTCTCCGATCCTTACCTGACAGAGCTTGCTCCGCAGTTCCTGGTTAAAAAAGAGAATGCTGACCAGTACAAGTCCTACAGCGATTTCGAAGGCAAGACCATCGGCGCACAGACAGCGACTACAAAATATAACATCATCAGCGAAATCAAGGATGTAGACGCAGTTGCCCTTCAGAGCGTACTTGACCTCGTAAAAGAGGTTTCCTACGGAAAGGTTGATGCAATCCTCGTAGACGGTTCCGTAGCTCAGCAGTATCAGGCAAGCAACGACGACCTTGTAGCTCTCAGCTTTGATGAGCTGGGTGAGTCCGCAGAGGTTTGCGTAGCAGTTGCAA
>CAVGEP010000044.1:4992-9826 GCA_963628105.1 Alistipes communis | reverse complement strand
GATAAAGGACGCCCTTGCGGGAATTCGTGAAGAACTGGCAATCCTGAGAAGAGACGGAGTTAGCATGGACGAACTTTCCATGTCAAAGGAGCAGCTAAAGAGCAGTTTCATCTTTGGGCAAGAAAATGTAGCAAGCCGCATGTTCGCAAACGGAAAAAATGTAACCTTGCAGGACAGAATTTATTCGCCGGAGGAAATTACAGCGGAAATCGACAGGATCAGCCTCGAAGACATAGAAGAGGTTAAGAGCCTTATCTGCGATCCGCAGCTTTATACCGCAGTTGCGGTCACAAACAAGAGATTTGATTGGAGCAGGGTATGGAAATAGGAAAGATGCAAACAGAAAAGACAGAAATAGAAAAGACAGAAACAGAAAAGGTCAAAATAAAGATCCTGAGCGCTTGCGGCCAGCTTCCGACCTATGCGACGCAAGGCTCGTCGGGAGCGGATTTGAGAGCGCATATAGGCGAGCCACTGACGCTGCTTCCGGGAGAAAGAAGGCTCGTGCCGACGGGATTATTTGTCGAAATTCCGCCGGGATATGAGGCACAGATAAGAGCGCGTTCCGGGCTTGCCATCAAACATGGGATCGGGCTTGTCAACGGCGTAGGAACCGTGGACAGCGATTATCGCGGAGAATGGAATATACCGCTGATAAACTGGGGCAGCGAGCCATATACGATACATGACGGCGATAGGATAGCCCAGGCAATATTCGCAAGATACGCAAAAGCCGACTTCGTTTTGGTTACCGAGATAAACCAAACCGAGCGAGGAACGGGCGGATTTGGCCATACGGGAATAGAATAATTTGATTTTTGAGGTGAGATAAAATGTTACTCAGAGAAGAATTGGAAAAGAGGGAGTTTGAAATCCTTTCAGAAAGGGCCGCAAAAAGTGCCGATTCAAAGGGCAGACTTTTTCCCGAAGAAAAATGCAATATAAGGACAGAATTCCAAAGGGACCGAGATAGAATCATCCATTCCAAGGCCTTCAGGCGGCTGATGCACAAGACCCAAGTCTTTCTGGCACCTGAGGGAGACCACTTCCGAACCAGACTCACCCATACTATTGAGGTTTCGCAGATAGCAAGGACAATTGCCAGAGCGCTGAATCTCAACGAAGACTTGACCGAGGCGATTGCACTGGGACACGACCTTGGGCATACTCCGTTCGGTCACAATGGAGAGGAGGTACTGGACAAGATACACCCGGGCGGGTTCAAACATAACATGCAGAGCCTGCGTGTTGCGGATGTCATTGAATCCACAAAGTCCAGACGAGGCATGAATCTGACCATGGAGGTTCGGGATGGTATCGTAAACCATACCGGCAAAGCCATGCCATTTACACTTGAAGGGCAGATTGTCAAAATCAGCGACAGAATCGCCTATATCAACCACGATATAGACGATGCCATAAGAAGCGGTGTCATTTCAGCGGAGGACCTGCCGGAGGAGGCTCTTCGAATTTTCGGAAAAACCCACCGCGAGCGGATAAACAACATGGTGGTTGATGTTATCGAAAACAGCGACGGCAAGGACCGGATATATCAAAGTCCACACTACAAAGAAAGTCTGGATTCTCTCAGAACGTTTATGTTCGCAAACGTTTACAAAAGCAGCAAGGTAAAGAGAGAGGAAGATCTAAATAAGGTAGAGGTTGTAATCAGCTCCCTTTACGATTATTTTATCCACAATATTGACCAGCTGCCGGAGGATATGAAAGAAATTGCGGCCCGGGACGGCAAAAACGAGGCGGTAAAGGATTATGTCGCGGGAATGACAGACAGATTTGCCCTTGCCACATACACGGACCTCTTCGTTCCGAAGGGATGGAAATAACCGCCGGGAAATTTTCGCGATTTTTTTGCAAATAAAAAAAGGAAACGACCCAAAATTCTCGTATATTAATCTATAACAGATTAGTGGAGAGGCAAATGGGTCGTTTTATTAGTAATTCAAGCATAGATGAGATCAGGACCGGCGTGAACATCGTAGACGAAATCGCCAAGGTCGTGCCTCTGAAGAGAGCGGGAGCCAACTACAAGGGTTGCTGCCCCTTTCATAACGAAAAGACGCCGTCATTCGTAGTTTCGGAGCAAAAGCAGATTTTTACCTGCTTCGGGTGCGGCGAGTCCGGAAATATATTCAAATTCGTGCAAAGATATTACAATCTTGACTTTCTCGAGGCCGTAGAAAAATTGGCTCGCGAAAACGGCATAAAACTTGAAGTCTCAGGCTCCGAAGATAAGAACAAAGAAAAATATTACGAAATAAACAGGCAGGCCGCAAGGTATTTTTATAGAAGCTTTTACGCACCCCAAAATCCCGGATATACATACATGAAGAACAGAGGAATAGAAGATTCCACTCTAAAAAAATTCGGAATCGGTTATGCCGATGACCGCTGGGATAGCCTGTATAATTTTTTTAAGGAACAGGATGTAGACGAAAAAATTCTTTTGGAGCTGGGGCTGATTTCGGAAAAAAACGGCAAATTTTATGACAAATTCAGAAATCGCGTAATTTTTCCGATTATAAATACCGCAGGCAGGGTAATAGGATTTGGAGGGAGAGCCATCGGAGATGCCCAGCCCAAATATCTCAATTCACCCGAAAACAAGATTTTTCAAAAGAAGAACAATCTATATGCTCTGAACATATGCAAGCAGGACATCGGCAAGCAAAACAGCGCAATTCTGGTCGAAGGATATATGGATGTAATTTCACTCTATCAGGCCGGAGTAACCAATGCAATAGCATCGCTGGGGACGGCATTGACCGAAAATCAGGCAAAACTCATAAAGCGATATACGAAGAATGTGATCCTCTCATATGACGCGGACCAGGCCGGCCGAAAGGCTGCAATGCGTGGAATCGATGTGCTGGGGAGCCAAGACTGCAAGGTTAGGGTGCTGCATGTTACGGACGGCAAGGATCCGGACGAGTTCATCAAGCAGCATGGTAGGGAGGCATTTCTTGCATTAACCGAGAAGGCCATGCCGATGATCGACTACAAATTAGACACGATCAAACAAAATATAAATATACAATCAGAAGAAGGCAAGATAGATTTCGTCAAGAATGCCGCAACTGTTTTGAGAACTTTAAGCCCGGTGGAGACGGATATCTACATAAAAAAAATCGCAAAGGACCTCAAAATAGCAGAGGGTGCCATAAGGATGGAAATCTTAGGCGAAGATAATGCGGCCCCAAACAAAAAAATTTATGCGCATGAGGAAGCGCAGCAGGCCGAGCAGAATGAGTTATCGCAGCTCGAACTGACCATCATCAAGGTCCTGCTCATAAATCCACCTTTTGCAGAACAGCTCCTTGACATGCAGGATATTATGCAAAGCAGCAAGGCGCGAAAGATTATGAACATAATGTTTGAGCTTTACGGCACAAAGGAAGACTTTGACAGTCAAGAGGTTATGGAAAGGCTCGATCCGGAAGAAAGCCGAAATCTTGCGATGCAGCTTGACAAGATCATAATAGCGGGCAACGAGGATAAGGTATTTACAGAATGCATAACGAAATGGAAGCTTGATAAGCTGCTGACAAAAGAAAAACAACTAATCGACAGGCTGTCGCTTTCGGACGAAGAAATCGGCGGGCAGACAATAAAAGAATTAACGGAAGAACTTATGAGGGTTCAGGCAAAAATCAAAACTTACGGGGGAAGAATTTAATGACAACAGAAAACAAGAGCGAAATTATAAACCAAGATGTCAGTCAGAATATCAAAGATGATGAGGGGTTGCCTGAGGGCCAGATCAAAGAGGAGTTTTCTGAAGAAAAGAAGCAGGAACTTATCAAGGAGCTTATCGACAGGGGCGCAGCGACTCAGAACAAGCTAACATATACGGTAATTGCTGATATTACAGAATCTGCAGAACTTGACAAGAATCAGATGGATGACATCTACGATACGCTCATTTCGAAGGGAATTGAACTTGTATCTGAGACAGAACCCGAAGATTTTGAAATCGTACTCGAAGAGGATGATTTGGCCGAAGACCCTGACGAAATAATCCGAGAAGCCAACGAGATGGATCTTGAAGCAAGCATTCCAAAGGGCGTTGCCATGGATGATCCCGTAAGAATGTATCTCAAAGAGATAGGCAAGGTTCCGCTACTGACTGCAGATGAAGAAATCGAGCTTGCAAGACGCATGGAGGCCGGCGACGAAAGTGCAAAGAAGAGACTTTGCGAGGCAAACCTGAGACTGGTGGTAAGCATAGCCAAGAGATATGTCGGCAGGGGGATGCTTTTCCTTGATCTTATTCAAGAAGGAAATCTGGGTCTTATAAAGGCTGTAGATAAGTTTGATTACACAAAGGGATACAAATTTTCGACCTATGCCACGTGGTGGATTCGCCAGGCCATAACCCGTTCGATCGCAGACCAGGCAAGGACAATTCGTATTCCTGTTCATATGGTTGAGACCATAAACAAATTGATAAGGGTTTCAAGACAGCTCCTGCAGACCTACGGGCGCGAGCCGACCCCGGAGGAAATCGCCTTAGAGATGGGGCTTTCCGTCGAAAAGGTAAGAGAAATCCAAAAGATTGCGCAAGAACCCGTTTCTCTCGAAACACCGATAGGTGAAGAAGAAGATAGCCATCTGGGCGACTTTATTCCGGACGAGGAGGTTCCGGCACCGGCCGAGGCGGCGGCATTCTCGATGCTAAAAGAACAGCTTGTCGAGGTGCTCGATACACTTACGGATAGGGAACAAAAAGTTCTCAAGCTCAGATTCGGACTGGAAGACGGCAGAGCAAGGACGCTCGAAGAAGTCGGAAAAGAATTCGAAGTTACGCGCGAAAGAA
>CAVGEP010000044.1:0-4933 GCA_963628105.1 Alistipes communis | reverse complement strand
AGCTTCGTCATCCGAGCAGAAGCAAGAAACTAAAAGACTATTTGGAATAAAATAGGGGAAACAAAATGATTAAGCTGAGTGCTCGACTCAAAAAAATAGCAGATCAGATAAATTCCGGAGAAACCATGGCAGACATAGGCACCGACCATGGTTTTCTGCCGCTTTACCTGTGGGAACAAAAAATTTGCCCGCAGGTGATAATGTCGGATATAAGCAGCGGTTCGCTGGCAAAGGCGCGCGAAAACTGCAAGACATATTATCCAAGAGAAAATTTTGAGCTCAGGCTCGGTTCGGGAATCGATGTTCTCGGGGAGGCAGAAGTCGATGCGGTAGTTATTGCCGGAATGGGCGGAATTTTGATGACGGAAATCCTCGGCGCCGATCTTAAAAAATCCCAATCCTTTGCGAAGCTTGTACTTCAGCCTCGAAAGGACTGCGGGAAGCTGAGGTTTTGGCTCTTTGATAACGGGTTTAGCATAACAAATGAGGTACTTGTAAGAGAAGGCAAGTACATATGCGAAATTATCACGGCAGTTCCAAAAGAAATCGCAATCACAAGGCAGATGAACGGCGATGATATTGAATACGAATTTCCGCATTCGCTGCTAGATTATAAGGACGAGTTGCTCGCAGAATATCTGACAGCAAAACGAAACAAAGAAGCAAAAATATTATCCGACATGCAAAAGGGAAGCAAGACTACAAATTTACAAATCAGACACCAAGCATATCGGGTCGAGTATATTGATTATCTTCTTAGGAGGTGCGAAGGATGAGAATGGACGATTTTATCAGAGAAATTGAAAGCATCGCTCCCCTTGAACTCCAGGAGTCCTGGGACAATTCAGGTATTCAGATAAGAACCGGCAATAACGAAATTTCGAGAGTTCTTGTAGCACTGGAGATCAACGAAAGGGTAATTGACGAGGCGATAGGCGCCGGTGCTGATATGATTCTCACACATCATCCGCTGATTTTCGGAGGAATAAAAAAGGTTGACGATAATGATATTATCGGAAGCCATATAGTGAAGCTAATCAGGAGAGGCATAAATGTCTATTCATCTCATACGCCTTTTGACAAGTGCATAGGCGGGAATAATGATTTTCTAGGGAAGATACTCGGAATTGAAGATATAGGGCCGCTGCCGGGAGACGATAGCTGCATATGCAGGATCGGTTCGCTTCCGAGGCCGATGACATGCCTGGAATTTGCAAAATACGCATCAGAAACACTAAATATTGATAAACGGTTTTTTAACTTTGCGGGGGTTCCCGACGAAACGGTTACAAAAGTCGGATGGTGCACCGGTGCGGGTGCAGAGTATTTGGACCTTGCAGTTGCGGCAGGCTGCGACATTTTCGTAACAGGAGATGTAAAATATCATACCGCTCAGCATGCAAGAGATTTGGGAATGAATATTCTTGACTGCGGGCATTATGGCACGGAATACATTTTCGCGGAAAATATAGCCTCGCGGCTCAATAAATTTTATAATTTGGATATAATTTGCTCACGCGTGAACATAAATCCGTTTGCGCAGATATGATTCAGGGGATTTTATGAAGGACAAGAACAAAGCAAAGAGAAGAGTTATGCAGGTCGCGGTTATTTTGCTCATAGCCTCGGTCGTTGTTACATATAGCATCACATTTATAGGCGCATTTTATTGATTATGAATTTTGGGTAAAGCAGACGATCGCGTGCTCCCGGCAGGGGGCATGAGGAAAGTCCGGGCTCCGCAGGGCAAGGATGCCGGATAACGTCCGGCGTAGGTAACTATAGGGAAAGTGCAACAGAAACATTCCGCCGAAACAGTACGGCTGTGGTAAGGTTGAAATGGTGAGGTAAGAGCTCACCGGCGGCATGGAGACATGCCGGCCGTGTAAACCCCATCCGGAGCAAGACCAAATAGGGATGAATGGCGGCTGCCCGTCGCCTCCCGGAAGGTAGGTCGCTGGAGCCTGTCAGTAATGGCAGGTCGAGATAGATGATCGTTTAATACAGAACCCGGCTTATAGCTTTGCCCAAATCATTCAATAAACTGAGACAGAACAGAGGCTGAATCGAGACAGGAAAGGAGCTTTGATGGCGCAATTATATTACAGATACAGTACCATGAATGCAGGCAAATCCATTGAACTTATCAAGGTTGCCTATAACTACGAAGAACGGGGCAAACACGTTCTGACCTTGGTACCTTCAACTGATGATAGGTATGGAACAGGAGTTATAACCTCGCGAATCGGGGTGCAAAGAGAAGCGATGATCGTGTCGGAGAATACGAATATACTAGAGCTGTTTATGCGCGAAAATGAAAAAAAGAGGATCGACTGCGTGCTTCTGGACGAATGTCAATTCCTCAAAAAACACCATGTGCAGGAACTTGTGGAGATAGTTGACAGCTTCGAGGTGCCTGTGCTCGCATACGGACTGAAAAATGACTTCAGAAACGAACTTTTTGAAGGATCTTATTATATGCTTATTTATGCGGACAAGATCGAAGAGATCAAGACTATTTGCTGGTGCGGGCGCAAGGCGACCATGGTAGCCAGAATAGTAGATGGACAGTTTGTCAAACAGGGCGAGCAGATCGTTGTCGGGGGCAACGACATGTACGTGTCTCTGTGCCGCAAGCATTATAACGACGGGCGTTTGGGACCCGAAAGATAGGAAAAGGCAAAGAAGGACAAGACAAAAGCAAGACAAAAGATAGAACAAGACGGGGGTTATATGGATTTGAGAACAGAAATCATTAAGACAAGACTAAAAAAAATTATTGCATTATTGGCAGCAATATGCCTTATGGCAACTCTGCTCGCAGGAAATGCTTTTGCCTCGGAAACGAAGACAGGCCAGGTTACGACATCATCTCTAAATGTAAGAAGCGGCCCGGGTACAAGTTATAAGGCCACAGGATATTTGAATCTGAATGATAAAGTAACGATCTTAAATGAAACAAATGATGTAAATGGAGACAAATGGTATTATATCCAGTACAAAAATTCGAGTCTGGGATATGCCTCCGCAGCCTATATAACCGTTGAAAGCAGTGCTGCATACAGCTATGACAAGAACTTCGAGGATCAGCTTACAAAAGAAGGCTTCCCGGAATCCTACAAGGATTATCTCAGGCAGCTTCATGCGGCGCATCCAAGCTGGACATTCAAGGCCGCAAATACAGGGCTTTCTTGGAATGATGTCGTTGCAAAGGAAGGCGCTTTGGGAAAAACTCTCGTGGCATCCAGCTCTCCGGCGGCTTGGAAGTCCCAAGCAGAGGGAGCTTATAATCCCGAAACAGGCAAATATATCATATATGACAGCGGCGGATGGGTTTGCGCCTCCACAGGGATAATCAAGTATTACCTGGACCCGCGAAACTTCCTAAGCGAAGTCGGGATTTTCCAATTTTTGACTCATGCCTACGATGCTGAGACACAGACGGCAGAAGGACTCAAAATTTTGCTTAGCGGAACCTTTATGGATTCTTATCTCGCAGACGAACCTGCCGCAACCTATACGAGTGTTTTGCTGGAAGCAGGAGCGAAGGCGAATGTAAATCCTTATGTTCTCGCATCGATGATTCTTGTGGAACAGGGTTCTAGCGGCGCCGGAAATTGCATATCCGGAACGGTTACCGGCTACGAAGGCATCTACAACTACTTCAATATCGGCGCGTATAGCAGCGCTGCGATGGACGCCGTTGAAAGGGGGCTCTGGTACGCCTCACAGTCAGGCTCCTACTCGAGACCTTGGAACTCAATACGAAAGGCTATCGAAGGCGGCGCCGAGTTCTACAGTCAGGAATATGTCCAAAATAATAAGAATACGCTTTATTTCAAAAAATGGAATGTTATGAATGGCCTCTCCCAGGTAGGAACGGGGCAGTATATGACGAATGTGCAGGGCGCAGAGAGCGAGGCTGTAGCTTTGAGAAATGGCTACAGCAGCGTGCTGGATACCGCAATGACATTCTTGATTCCGGTATATAACGATATGCCAACTGCGGTTTGCCAAATACCGACGGAAACGGACAGCACGGACATCCTAAACCCGGACAATTCAGGAAATGCGGGCACTACCGACAAAAACGATCAGGCTGATCAGACAACCAAAGATGACAGCAAAGCCGAAGAAGAAGCTGCCGCAAATGCAGCAAAAATCGAAAAATACACGGAGGGACTTGCAAAAACAGAGGTCACGAACTTGAAGGCTGAGCCATCTCGCAAAAAGGTCAAGCTGACCTGGAAAAAGTCCATGTCCGGATATGCCGTAGACAATTACCAAATCTGGCGCTCGTCTAAAAAATCATCGGGATATACGAAGATTTTTACCTCCACCAGCCCCAAAAACCTGTATTACATCAACACGAAAGATGTCAAGCCGGGCACCACTTACTGGTACAAGGTGCGGGGAGTCAGAGTGATTTGCGGAAAAACCATTTACACTCCGTTTACGAAGATTAAGGTAACAACGAATTCTTAGCATACTTTCCCTGCCAGGTGTCGAGCAGGTTGAGGCGTTCATCTATCCCGTTTAGTATCGTCCTCTTGTTGAAGCTCCAAGGCGGATTGATGAGGATCGAGCGCGGCGCATCGCCGGTAAGGCGGTGAATGGTAACCTCGGGTGGTATGATTTCCAGACATTCGACGACCAGATTAACATATTCCTCTATTGAACCAAAAGGCTTGTAGTCGGGATAAAGATATTCCATCTGCGAGCCTTTTACTATATTTAGCAGATGAAGCTTCATGCCGAATAGATTAGACAGGGATGAAACATAACGCACAGACTCTAACATCTGCTCCCTGCTTTCGCCGGGAAGCCCCAAGATGAGGTGTACTACCGCTTTAATTCCTCTCGCAGATAAACGACGCATCGCATCATCAAAAATGCTTAAATCGTAACAGCGGTTGATGAGACGGGCAGTTTC
>CAVGEP010000043.1:0-10361 GCA_963628105.1 Alistipes communis | reverse complement strand
ATATTCGCATGGGAGTCCTTCGGCAGAGAAAAGATCCTCTTCACCGAGGTAATGGTCCTCAACCAGGATGTCGAACCTTATACGGATATTTCTCAGGATATGCTTTCCTTTAGGAAGGTATATCAGCCAAGTTCAGATGTCCTTACGATCAGAGATTTCCACAAGGTAGTTGGGATGCAGGCAGCCCAGTACATTCCGGCGGAGACCGAGATATTCGAAAGATATTTTGTAAGCCCGGAGCTTGCGATAGGCGAAAAAAAAGATGAATATGTATTTTCAATCACGACAAACAATCTCAAATCATATCCGCGCTCAATTACAAAGGGAGATACCGTATTCGTATATTTCTATGACAAGTGCCTGCTTTCCACGACGGTTTTGACGGTAAGAGATTCGGATGGAAACGAAATCACACATTCCGACAACAGGGCAACCTCGAGCGGCCAGCTCGCATCGGTGGAGATAAAGACAAGTGCGGATGATACCGCTGTGCTTTCTACCATAATATCAAATGGCGAGCCACTTTCGATTGCCTATAAATAAGGAGAGAAAAATGAAAGAGATCATAACTTTTTTCGGCGGAGAAGCGAAGGTCGGAACTACAATGATTTGCCAGAGTTTTGCGGAGGAACTGGCGCTGAGAGGAAAGCGAGTCCTGCTGCTGTTTGCCTCATCGGAGCTGTATGATAATTATATCCAGTCCGACGACTCTGCCGGAATCGACGAGCTCAGAGAGCTTGAAAATGTCACGCAAGGCGATGTCAAAAAGCTGATAAATAAAAAAGGCAATCTTTTCTTTATAAGCGGAGTAAGAAGGCCATTCCTGATCAAGTATTTTTCGCCGGAGCTTATCAAGAATATCTGCCGCGTAGTGGAAGACGAATTTGATTATATCGTGGTTGACGGAGGGTCGAACTATCAATATCCTCTTCCGATGTCGGCCCTCAGTGCCGCAACAAAGAGATATTTTGTAATCATCCCAAAGGCGCGGTGCATAGCAAGATTTCGGACATTCCACGGACTTCTCCTCAAGTCTCCGACCGTAGGCATTTCGCAAAAGGATGAAATTATCCTTAACAAGTTCTATAAAAATGCAAATGCATATTCGCCGGAGGATATCAGCGACATATTCTCGCTTGCGGTAAACACAGTGCCCAAGGCAACGGCGGGCTCCACCTGCGAGATAACGAGGCAGACCATAAGCGAAAAAAACTACAGGCAGTCGATAAACTGCCTGTGCGACAGGCTTTTAGGCGAAAGGAATTATTGAGAATGCAAAGAACATATTCGGAATTTTTTATCGATCAATTCGTTTCCGGACATTCTGCGGTCAGAGAAGATACAGCTAGCGGCACCTGGGAATTCTGTGAGATATGCGAGAGGGTAAAGGCATATATCGACTCGTTTTTCGGAAACATCTCAGAGTCAAAGGAAATGACGCACTTTGCTGAGCTGCAGAAGAAGGCAATCATAGGAGAAAAGGATGCCGTAAAGAAGATCACCAGAAAGATAGAGGATGCACTTACAGACTTAAATTTGCTGGCAGAAAGTTATCCGAATTACTATAGGAGTCTGCCTGATGCAGTATTTTCAGAGCTTTACGGACTATCGATACTCGCACCGTGGGCAAACGATTATACGGAGGAATATAGAAAATCCTCCTCCGCCAAAATTATCGGAGACAAGCTGTACTGCCTCATAGACGGCAGGTCCAAGCTTCAGCCGGAGCGAATAACAAAAGAAAGAAGGTCCCAGCTTAGGCATGCGCTCCTTCTTGCATATCCAAAAGAACGCTCGGACCTGGGGCATAACGAGGTATATCTGAACAGGGAAGACGGCGGTCATATCAGGGCAACACTGCTTGGAGGAGATTACACTCCGGAAAGCCTGGATGTGATGGTATTTCGTAAGTATCTAATTTCGGATTGCGAGAACCTGAGTTTTGAATTTCTCGCATCGAAAGGAACCTTCCCGATGGAGTGCTGCGAGCTTTTTCGAAGCCTCGTTGAAATAGGCCCGAATGTCTTTTTCTGCGGGGAGGTTCGCTCGGGGAAGAGCACATTCCTACAGGTTTGGCAGCATTATGAGGATCCGACACTTGAGGGAACTACCGTATCCTCGGACGAAGAAACCGATTATGCAAAGATAACAAATGGCCCTCTTGTGCAGATCATAGCAGACGATCGAAAGCTGGACCAGGTAGAAAAGTCTCTCAAGAGACTTGACTCAAATTACATAATCCTCTCCGAGGTCAGAGGCGCAGCCGAATATCGGTTTTTCCTCGGAATAACCAACATGGGAACCAGGCGGTGCAAATGCACAATCCACGACAATAACGCGATCAACTTCCCGTACAAGATGGCTACCGAAATTATAACAGCTTATGGTGGGAATCAGGAGGCAACCATTTCGCAGCTCTATAGCAATATCGATTACGTCTTTGAGCTGTACGAGGTGCCCACCGACAGAAGCAAGAAACGTCTCAAGGGAATCGTTGAGCTCCGATACGACCCTGTAGCAGACCTTTGCTCAGCCCATAGGATATGCAGATATGACGCGGAGGCTGACACCTGGATGTGGAAGGCGGACATCGGAGAAAACATCAAAAGCCTAGCCGCCGGGCATCCGGGGGTATACGAAAAGATAAAAGGCTTGCTCAAATCCTTCGAGGAAAGAAGTCCCCTCGAGGGTCAGACGATAGTCTTTCCCGCATATTATGCGGGTAACCAGAAGAGAGAGGGGGCCTGAGGGTGGTGATGGAAGCTACATCCTATATATTGTATTTCTTGACATTTATAGGTATATATTTGGTATTTTGGGATTCCTTTAGGATAACGGCGCGAAGGCTCAGAGCCAGGCGGCTGGTAAAGCGAGGAATAAAAAAAGACAGAGGAACCGAAAAGAGAGGCGGAGAATTTACCGCAAGCGAGTATATCTCTGCAATGCTTGCCGTAGTTTCCGGCAAGGATGACATTGACAATGTGACAAAATTTTATGAAAAGAGCTTTCTGTGCGCATCGGGCGCATTCATACTGTCTTATGCATGTATGACAGCAAAGGTTGCGCCTATTGCGGGGATAGTGGGACTTTTGATTCCGTTTATATATTACCGATCGAAGCTGCAGGATATCAGGACGGAGGCCTCAAGAGAGGGAGAAATCCTGGCAACGGAACTTTTGAATAATTATAAGATCTATCATTACAATATGCAGGAGGCAATAAGAATTTCTGCCGAGTCGATCTCCAAGGAAGCTCCCAGGTCCAAACGAATGCTCATAATGCTAAGCTATGAGCTTAATACCATATCCGCAAAGGAGGATGTAAAAAAAGCCGTTGAGAGATTCAAATTCGGCATTGACACGACATGGTCAGGACTTCTTGCCACGAATATCGAGCTCGCTCAGGTGGAAGGTATGCGTGTTACAGCCGCTATGGAAGACCTGGTGCAGACGATCATCAAGGCTCGCAAGACAATGGAAGAAACAAAAAGGCAGGGAAGCGAGGGGAGAAGAATGCTCAAATTTCTCGTCCCCGGTATATATCTCATAACGATAGTAAGTTCAAATCGCGTGTTCGGAATGTCGATTCAGGAGTTTTTTAGCCGTCAGTTCAGGACGGACACGGGATCTACATGGTTTCTTGCTGTTGCCTGCGCATACATCACATCTATTCTTGTTTCGGGATTTATAGCAAGAAACAAGATGGATATTTAGAGGAGGCCCTTATGCAAGTATTAGTTAAGACAAAAGAATGGGTATTTGATTTCATATGGCCGCTGCTTGCGGCTGTGCCGAGCCTGCCAATGTACATAATGCTGGCATTCATAATTTACGGGGCATATTTGGGCTTTCTGCGCGAAGAAACTTCATATCTTGCGGGGAGCCTAAGGTCATATATGGACATGCCTAGTGGTGAAGACAAATTGTTTATGCAGATGGGGCTCCGGACAAGTGCAAATAAGTATAAGGTCGTTTTGTATTCCCTGAGCCTGATCATATTTTTGACCATAGGCGGAAAAGGACTGATGGATGGCGATATAGTGCTCACGATATCGGCGGGGCTAATCTGCGGGTCGCTCGCCTTCTTCCTGAGACCTCAGGAGGAAATCCTTGGCGGCATTCGTTCACCGCTCGTCATCCTTGCAGAAAAAATGTCGATTGGGAGAAAAAGGGCTCTCGAAGCCGAGCTTTTCAATACGGCAACAATACTTAAAAATCTTGCCATTGCCCAGGAGGATGACCCGGTATCGGCAGATCTCATTCTGGAAAAGCTTATGGAGAATTCGAAGAAACTCAAGCCCATATTCGCGAAGGTTATTACAATCTATAGCCGGGGCGACAAGAGAAGGGCATTTCGCTACTTCAGCGAAGCGATAGGCACCCGAAATGCCGGAAACTTTGCGCTTATCCTCGAAAAAATAGACCTTATCAATCCGACAGAGCTCAGGACTCAGGCCCTCGCACTGCAGGAGGTAATGACAGAAGAAAGATATACGAAAGGACTTGAAAATGCAGAAAATAAAGGAAATCTGATATACGCCCTTGCAACCGCCTGCGGATTTATTTGTTTGCTCAACTTCATATTCGTATGCGTCCTTTCGGATGCGATGAGTATGCTGGGAGATATATTTTAATGATTTTCAGGAAGGAGAATGAAAGATGAAAGAATTTTTAGTTATTGTGGGAGGCATAATCCTTGGGGTTGTGCTCGTAAGCGTGCTTATTAAATTCAAAGAACCTGCCGAAAAGGTCGGCAATGCAACGGTAGGCAAACTGGGGGGATTTGCGGAGCAAATAACCAACAGCTAGGGCATAGCGATGCTATGGCGAAAGGAGTGAGAATATGAAAGAGTTTCTGACAACGATAGGACTGCTTATTGTGGGGCTCTTTATCGGAAATCTTATTATGAGCGACGACGGCTCATCGATAAAGAGCGCGTCCAAAAATCTTATGCAGTCACAAATCGGAGCGCTGTCCGATTAGCAAGTCAGGCCAAGGACCAAAGAGGAGAACAGAATGAAAGAATTTATTTCGGGCATATCGATGCTTTTGATACTTTCGGTCTTCCTGGTACAGTTCACAGTAAATCAGGGAACGCACAATAAGCTGCTGTTTGCGCAAAACGATATCACTGTAAGCCTCCAGCAGGTAAAGCAGGAGGGCTTCTTTTCTGATGAAATAAAGGCAGACCTCACCCAAAGGCTTATGAATGATCTTCACCTTAGCTCGGATTCCGGGATAAGCATATATTCCGGAATAACATCTCCGGTAGGCAGAGGAGAACTTATCGATTATTCTATCAGCGTAGAGGTTGACAACATCGTAGGCACGGCAACATTTCTGGGGATATCTGGCGATGAAAACAAGGCAAAGAAAACATTTTCCGGATATGTCTCAAGTGAATATGTCGGATAGGAGTTTACTATGAAAAACTTTATCATGGGCGTTTCTATGATTGCGCTATGCACGCTGTTTGTCGTATTCCAAAACGACATAAACCTGATGCAGAGGCGGCAAAACTTTGTCTATAATGTAGCGGAGGAGGCAGCTGCAACAGCCGCTCTTTATTGCGAAGAAGGAGATGAGGGTCTTTCGTTTGAGATTCAAAATTTCGCCAATGGATTTATCAAGTTCAAGGACGATATCGCAGCACAGAAGGGTATGGAAGTCGTAAAAAAAAGTCTTGCTCTCGACGCGAGCCTGCGCTCAGGCAGCGCATATTTCAAGGATGAGATTACCGTAGTGATTATGACCTTCTCTCAGGATGAGAAATATTGCGTATATGTGAATGGTCAAAAGAAGGTAAGCAATGCAGCCTACAGGAGAGGCGAAAATCTTTCGGAATATGCGCCTGAGCCGTATGCCGAAAGACTCAAAAGCTATTCTGCCAAAAAGCAGATAAATATAAACTATCCTTCGACGGTTTGCATTATAGACACCGGAAAGCCGAGATTTACGGGGCTTCTGGATCTTAATACGGAAAAAGCGAGCATATGCAAGGTGGGAACTTATGAGTACAAATATTTTGATAATTTCGCACTCTCGTCTTGACAGAGCTTGCAGAAAGGACATTTATGCAAAATGAAGAGGCGAATCTCATAGCGGAGATATTGAAAATCGGAACCTGCGAAATAAAAGAGGTCAGAGAATCTGAAGGAGTGCCGTATCTTATCAGCATATGTCTTCTCAGTACCGACGATATGCCAAACTATGAGTATTTATTCTCGGAGGCAAAACGAAGAAGCCCGGAGGTGATTTTTCTTCGGGATTATCCAAAAGTGACTATAATTCTGCCATCGGAGGAGGCGAGGGAGGCCCTTCGCGGAGCTATAGACAGAAAATATTATATGATTCCAATGCCAAGCAGAGATATGCTTACCATAATAGTCAAGCTTACCGCAAGATGCAATCTAAACTGCAGCTATTGCTACGACAGGGATTTTCGAAAAAAGCTTTCGCATCTTGACCATTTGAGCCTTGAGGATATGGAAAAGCTTATTTCTATGGCTGCATCCTATGCGAAGAAGGTCAAGCTAATACTTCACGGCGGCGAGCCGACCCTTGCAGGGGAGGCGTATATCAGGCACATAGCCGAGGAGATTCTGCCCAAGTATCCATATGCGGATTTTGATCTGAGTATGCAGACAAACGGAATTCTGCTCACGGGTGAATGCATCGAAATGCTAAAGCGCAACAATATCAATATCGGAATATCATATAACGCATTGCACGAGGAGCTGAGGTTTTCAAACGGCGAGGAAAAGAAAGTGCTTCTTAGCATGGAAAGGCTGAAAGAAGAAGGCGTTTCATTTGGGATAATTGATGTAATAACAAACGAAAGCTATGTGGACATTGAGGCGATATATGACTTTTACAAATCACGGAATATCTCCGCATGTCTAAACCTTGCATTTGCAACGAGCCAGGAGAAGACGACAAAGTATGCGCTGGGAGAAGGACCGCTCACCGCATACGAACGAGAGGTTGAAAAATACTTCAGAGCATGGATAAAGGATGGGAACGCAGCCCGCGAGAGGTTTGCGTCAATGTATATATCCCTTCTTCTAACGGGACAGGGCGAGTGCTGCCATCATGGATTTTCTTGTACTGATGGAGAGTGGATGGCAATAAATGTGGACGGGAGTATATTTCCATGCGACGGTGACTTCCCGGAGAAATATCTTCTGGGCTATCTTCAAGATATCGGCTCGTTATATGACATTTTTGGCGGCGCCTCATACATCGCATATCGCGATGAAAGAAACGAAAAGCTAAAAGCTTGCAGAAGCTGCGTCCTGTTTGACTATTGCACCGGAGGCTGTCCAGAAAATGATATTATGAAGTGCGGCTCCGCAGCAAAAAAAGATACTTCTTCGTGCAGGCTGTTTCGCGCCAATCTGCTGGCGGCCTACAGCGCGCTCGGCGATGTCACAATTGATGAGATTAATCCCATTCTCAGGCGCCTTGTGATCGAGGGAAACTGTCTACTTCCGTCGGAAATTCAGGATTTCTTGGATTATATAAAAATTCCGCAAGATATGCTCACATACACATTCGACAGAAGCTTTGAGGATGAGAATTTTGAGCTGTTTAGGCTCTTTAACAATCCGATACCGGCAGAAAGGCTGACTGAACCCGCATATCCGGTAATGTGCGAGGATGGTGAGGAGGCAGGTGACATGCGGTTTGAAGCTTTGAGATGCGCCTTTGAGAAGATTGCTGCACAAGTGAAAATGGCCGCCCGCGAAATGAGGAAGGAGGGGAAGAAAGCGCTATGATATTAAAAAATTATCACAGCAAGAGCAAAAGAACTCTTTCCTCTGAAGTGATAACCGAATGCGTGGATCTGATAGAAGAAATAACAGGGCTTAGGTTATATGATGAACAGATAAGAGCCGCAAAGAGCCTTTATCGGGAGAAGGTCGTAAACCTGGCAACCGGCGGAGGAAAGACCCTTGTCATAATCCTTGCGGCAATGCTTTTTTTGCGGGACAATCGCAAGATATATATTATCTCGACAAATGACTATCTGGTAAAAAGGGATTTTGATTATGCGAGGGAAATATACGAGGCGCTCGGAAAGAAGCCATCTCTGATTCTCGGACCCACGGGCGGAACAGAGGAAATTTATGAGGTTTCTGACATCATATATATATATTCGCAAACACTCGTATTCGATTATCTGAGAGGAATCGAGGCCCGCTACGATGTAGCTGTCATCGATGAGATCGATTATGTGCTCGTAGAGGCAGCTTCGAACACCTTTGCTGTGGCAACGGAAAGCCAAAAGATCCTGCCTCCGGAGGAGATATACCGCGCAGCATATATGCTTTGCAAGACTCTGCTTCCCGCAAGGAGAACATGCCAAACAAAGATAGAGGACGAGCTCTTTGACATGCAATACGAGGCAGATGTAATTCTGGATATGGCATATAGTTACGCATCCCTTACACATCGGGGATATGAAAAACTAAATGCTTTGATTCCAGGCATAACCGAAAACCGGCTTTTTATGGAGGCCGTGTGCGCCTGCCTCCAGGGGATTTTCTTCCTCGAAAAGGATGTAGATTATTTCATAAAGGACGAGGAAATTCTCTTGATAGATCAAAATTCGGGGCGGGTGGGGATCGACTGCTATTACGATATATGCATTCAGACGGCACTTGAGATAAAAGAAAATCTTCCAATCAGCGGCAAGTTTCTGCTCGAAAATTCCATATCCTATTCCGTGTTTTTCTCGCTGTTTCGGACGATCAGCGGAATATCGGGGACCGCAAGCTATGTCCCGTACGATTTCGGAAACCTTTTCGGAAAATCGGTAAAAAGGCAAGCGCCGCACTTTAAGGCAAATAGAAAGGAATATTATGAATATTTCGAAACTGACCATGACAGACTGCAAAGAATCGAGACGATATTGCGGGAAAATACCGCGCCCGTTTTGATTGCCGCAGGCTCGGACAAAAAAGCTCGCGGCATATATCAATATGTCTCCCAAATTGGCGGTAAGGAAGTGCATATACTGGACAATATAACCCTAAAAAACGAGGAGAAGCTGCTTGAACGACTAAAATGGAAAAATACGGTTCTGGTTTCTGACAGAATCGTGGGAAGGGGCGTCGACATTGTCACAGCGGAAAGTACGGACACGGGACTTATCGTTATCCTGGCCGAAAGGCTGGCTTCGACCCGCGCCGAAAAGCAGCTTATAGGTAGAACCGGGAGAAATGGAATGCCCGGCACATGCTACATCCTGACATCGAGAGATGATAAGCTCCTTGCCCTTTCGCGGGAGAAAGATATGTCCATGAGCAAAAGGCATATCGCCTCACTACAGACAAAGTACGAATCATCGCAGTATGACGTGAGAAAATATCTGTATCTGAGAGACAAGACCTTTCTCGAAATTGACAGGAGTCTCCTATCAAAACTTAAGGCAATTTCTTCATACGAGGAGATGCTTTTTTATTTTGAAGGCAAGCGGGACAAAAATGTGAGAAAAAAACTGAAAATCCTCATAGCCGCAGGCTGGAAGCTGCCAAGGACATTTCCTGATATTATACGCATGGAATATTATTCGCTGCGCCCGTACTTTCAGGCGCAGTTCAAGTCCTATACAGACAGTATGAGCATGCAATTTCTTTCCAACGAGTACTTCCATATTCTTGCCGAAACATATATTGAAATGGGGGAGACGCTCTTTAGGGATACCCTGAAAAGCTATATAAAGAATTTGATATGAGCAGGGAATATTTAATAGACAAGACCCGCTACCTGAGAAGGCGAAGAAGAGCCAAAATCATTCTCGGAATCTTTTCTGCAACCTTGATAATAGCGGAAATTTTAACTAAAAACGGAGGATATTGAAATGAATATAACAAGCGAAACCATTGCCTTGCTTGCATTCTCCGGTGAGAAAACAATAGCGGCATGGAAAAAGATAGTGGAAAAAGGACAAAGCACTCTGTCGTCAAAAGGCGGCGTGGCGGCCGCAAGCAGTCTGAAAAGCAGCAAAGCCCAGGGCTTGCGAGCGGCAAAGTCTTCGACGCGACGTTCGACAACTGCTAAAACGCACGCAAATGTCTGGGCAGGCGGAGGCAGCAGGACGCATTGCAATATACCGCCGAGCACAACGAGCTCAACGACTAAGTCCACGACGAGAGCTACTACTAAGTCCACGACGAGCGCAACGACTAAGTCCACGACGAGAGCTACGACTAAGTCCACGACGAGCTCAACTACTAAGTCAACAACGAGAGCTACGACTAAGTCCACGACGAGCTCAACGACTAAGTCCACAACCAGCTCAACGACTAAGTCCACGACGAGCTCAACGACTAAGTCCACAACCAGCTCAACGACTA
>CAVGEP010000042.1:0-10425 GCA_963628105.1 Alistipes communis | reverse complement strand
AAATAATAGTGTACGCCGTGAATCTCTCCTTCTCTGGGCGCTCTGGTGGTCATGGACACCGAAAGCTCCAGGTCCGTCTGTTTGAGAAGTTCCTTGCAAATCGTGCCCTTGCCTGCTCCCGAGGGACCGGACAAAATAAATAATTTTCCTGAAAGCTGCGTGTTTAAATTCATCAAAAGCCTCTACTTTTCGCATTTTGCCATTGGATTTGTTAACTCTGAAAAAATATTTTATCACAGTTTTGCAGATTTTACAAGCTTTTATTATTCGATATTCTGAACCTGCTCTCTGATCTTCTCGATTTCGCTCTTGATCTCGAGCATATACCCGGTGATGGTTATGTCGTTTGCCTTGGAACCGATGGTGTTCGCCTCTCGGTTCATCTCCTGCACGAGGAAGTCCAGTTTCTTGCCATCCGGCTGGCTACTCTTTGTGATGATATTTTCAAGCTGGGATAGATGGCTGCCCAGGCGGGTTATTTCTTCGTCTATGGCACATTTGTCCGCAAAGATCGCCGCTTCCACGAGGATTCGGTCCTCCGGCACTTCCACGCTGCCTCCGATGAGCTCTGCGATGCGTTCCCGAAGTCTTGCGGTGTAGTCGATGGAAACCTGCGGCGCCCGCTCCGCAATCTTATCGAGGATTTTCCTGATGTGGCGGCCCTTTGCAATCAGATCCTCCGCCAGCTTTTCGCCCTCGATTGCCCGCATTTTTTCCAGGTTTATCGCCGCCTCGGAAACCGGAATAAGGATTGCCTTCGTGATTTCTTCTTCGTCCTCTACATCCGGAATTGCCTTCATCACGTCCGGAAGTCCCGCGAGGAATTGCAGGGTGATGTCGCCTCCCACTTCGAACTCTTTTCTGAGTTCGAGAAGGTTCTCATAATACTGCCTTGCAAGCATGGTATTCAATTTGATATTTACGTCGTTTTCGGTGATGTTTTCTACCATGATGGAGACGTCCACCTTGCCGCGCCGGATGCGTTCCTTTACGGCGTTTTTTACCTTGTCCTCGGCGAAACCGTAGCGCCGCGGCATCTTGATGGAAATGTCGGAATATCTGTGATTTACCGATTTAATTTCGACGGTGATGTTGCGCTTTCCGTCGGTATATTCGCTTCTTCCGAAGCCTGTCATGCTCTTGATCATACCAATTTCCCTCGTTTCTTTTCGTATTTTTGTATGATTCCGAATACTATTGTACTATGGCATTTGACGGAATCGTCACGCGGGCAATGACCCGCGAACTTAATGAGAAAATTTTATACGGAAAAATCGAAAAGGTTTATCAGCCCGAGGCCGAGGAACTGGTTTTTCATATACATACAAAGAATGGCAATCTAAAGCTTTTGGCTTCGGCAGGCTCTGCACACGCAAGGCTTTGTTTCATCACGGAAAATCCGGTGAATCCCCCGGCGCCTCTGGCATTTTGTATGCTGCTTCGAAAGCACCTGCAAGGGGGCCGCATTACGCAAATCTCGCAAAAAGGCTCAGAGCGAATCATCGAAATTTCTCTGGAAACCTTGAACGAGCTGGGTTTTACCATGTCAAAGAAACTCATTTTTGAGATCATGGGTAAGCACAGCAACATCACACTTGTGGATATTGCAAGCGGCAAAATCATCGACTCCATCAAGCGCGTGAGCTTTGATGTCAACAGAGTTCGGCAGATTCTCCCGGGGATGATATACGAATATCCTCCGGCGCAGGAGAAGACTCCCTTTGGAGAGATCACGGCGGAGCAGCTTGAGGCTCTGCCTGCCGATGGAAAGTCGATCCTGCGGTCGGTAGGGGGCATTTCTCCTGCCTTTGCGGAGGAGCTTGCGCTGCGGGAGGGCAAGACTCGCAGCGCGTATCTGGCTTCGGTCCTTAGAGCAATCGATTTCGGGGGGTCTGGCGAATCCGGCGGTTACGGTGGTTTCGGCGGTTCCGGCGATTTCGGTGGTTCCTGCGATTTTGCGACCGCCGATGGGGCTTTCGGCTGCGGTTCCTGGAACACAGGCGAGGCTTGCGGCCCCCGTGTCTATACCGATAAGGACGGCTCGCCCATAGATTTCTATGCTTTCCCACTTTCTCAGCTGGAAGAAAGCTGTGAGGTTCTGCCATTTGCCAGCCTCAGCGATGCCATGGAATTTTATTTCGGGAAAAAGGCTTCCTCAAACCAAGGCCGCCAGAAATCCCACGACTTGATAAGATCCGTAAATGCCCAGCTTGACAAGATGTACCTGAAGAAAAAACGGCTTTCCGAGGACCTCCTGCGAGCGGAAAACTCCGAGGATCTCAGGCTTTTCGGAGAGCTTCTCACGGCAAACCTTCATCTGGTAAGTCCCGGCGCAAAATCCGTTGAGGTCACCAATTATTATGACGGCTCCCGGATCAGTATCCCACTTGATGTGAAACTCAGCCCGTCAAAAAATGCCCAGCGTTATTTCAAAAAATATGGCAAGGCAAAGACCGCCATCAAGGAAAAGCAGATTCAGCTTGCCGAAAACGACAGCGAGATAAAATACCTGCAGTCCGTCCTTTCTTTCCTGGAAAATACGGAGGATGTAGAGGAAATCGAGAGCCTCCGGGCAGAGCTTGTAGAAACCGGATATGTACGCCGTCGCAAACAAGCCGGGGGCTTCAAGGAAAAGAAGTATAAGCCGGCGCCTTATCGCTATACCCTTTCAAACGGCATGGGGGTGCTGGTGGGCAGGAACAACAAGGAAAATGACTATCTGACCTTCAAGCTCGCCGGAAACAAGGATCTGTGGCTCCATACCAAGGATATCCCGGGCTCCCACGTGATCGTGCAGAGCGCAGGGGCGGATCTTGACGAGGCAAGTATCTGGGAAGCCGCTTCAATCGCCGCATACCACAGCAAGGCTCGTACATCGGAAAATGTTCCCGTGGATTATGTTCCAGTAAAATTCGTCAAAAAGCCCTCCGGCGCAAAGCCCGGCATGGTGATCTTTACAAATAACCGGACGGTCTATGTGAACCCAAAAGTCCCGAAATAAAGCCATTTTATAGGGATTTTGCCTTGCATAATGCGCTTAGTTGTGATAGAATTATTCTGTTTGATTGCGATGCGTTTAGCGTACGCATCGCGCGCATAATCGCGCGTATATCGGATAAAAATAGCCGACGCTTTCAGAAAGGCATTTTACACATCATGGGCATAATTATAGAAAAAATTATTTCAATATTTTTGATTATGGCAGTAGGTTTTATCGCAAACCGCCTCGGAGTTCTTCCAAAGGAAGGAAATGATTTTCTGACGAATCTTCTGATAAAAATCGTAACGCCATGCATGATCATTTCGTCGATAACCTCCAAGGAGCTTACGGACGAAACCTTTGCTGCTACCATCGAAACGCTTATCTTCGCAGTGGCATTTTTTGTTCTTGCGGCAGCCGTAGGTTATATATTGTGCAGATTCGTCATACATGTGGACACGGAGGATTTGGGAATGTATGCTTTTACATTCGGCTCCATAAACAGCGGATTTATCGGCTTTCCCATCACGCTTGCCCTCTTTGGTTCGGACATTCTGTATCTGATGGTTATTCACAATATAGCCTTGACCATTTATGCTTATTCCCTTGGGCCGTCAATCGTTCATATCGGCTCCGACAGCAAAAAGGCTTTTAGTATCAAGGCGTTTTTACTTTCGTTTTGGAACATAAATGCGGTTGTCTCTCTTATCAGCATCATAATGCTGTTTGCGGGGCTTCACCTGCCGTCGGCGCTTTTCGAAACTACGCAAACCATCGGGGACGCTACGGTTCCCGTTTCCATGCTGCTGGTAGGAATGCAGCTTGGGGATACCAATCCTATCAAAATTCTTGCACAGGGCAAGCTGGTTGCGATTTCTTTTGCCAAGATGCTCCTGCTGCCGGTTCTTACATTCCTTGCAATGAACTGGCTTCCGGTTCCTGATGGCGTAAAGCTTTGCATGACCTTCGCGGCGGTATTCCCTGCGGCCGTCGCAGCGGTTCCCGTTACCGCCCTGGAGGGTAAGAATGCCCTCTCATGTGCGGAGGTAGTGGCATTTACGACTCTTCTTTCCGTCGTAACCATTCCTGTATTTGCAGCGTTTCTGACAGAATATTATCTATAAAAAAGAGACACGCTACGAAAATTCGAGGCGTGTCTCTTTTTGTGTGAAGTGCTAATAAAAATGAAGAAGAATTATAATGAAACTATTATCTCATTATATTCGTGGTAGCTTATTTTGTTACGGTGCGTGAGCCTCTCCAGATTCCCATCTTCTTTGCGGACTCGATGAGTTCGTCGCGGAAGTCAGGATGTGCGATGGAAACCAGAAGTTCTGCTCTCTCCCAGGTCGTCTTGCCCTTGAGATTTACTGCACCATATTCTGTTACGATGTAATGTACTCCACTTCTCGGAGTGGAAACGATGGAGCCCTCAGGAAGAGTTGCTCTTATCAGAGATTCTCTTGTGCCGTCTTTGAGAGTTCTTGTCGAAGGAAGGCAGAGGAAGCTCTTGCCGCCCTCAGACTTGAATGCGCCCATAACGTAGTCAAGCTGTCCGCCTGTACCGCCGATGTGCTGAAGTCCCGCGGATTCTGAGTTAACCTGTCCGAAGAGATCAACCTGAAGGCAGCTGTTTACGGATACCATCTTATCATTCTGAGAAATTACATCTACGTCATTTACATATTGAACAGGTCCTACCTGCATCATCTGGTTATCGTCTATCCAATCATAGAGCTCTTGCGAACCCATGGCGAATGTGTATGTCATCTTGCCCTTGTTTATCTTCTTGTTTCCTGTGAGCTTTCCGGCCTTGAACAGGTGAAGATAAGCATCTACAAACATTTCGGTATGAACGCTAAGGTCGTCGATGTCGGATTCTGCAATCAGCTTGCCTACGTAGTTAGGGAATCCGCCGGTCCCAAGCTGCAAGGTGCTTCCGCTTTCGATGAGCTTTACGATATGGCCTGCCATCTGCTTTTCGACTTCGTTTGCTTCTTTGGCATTGATGGTCGGCAGCGGTGTATTGGAACCTTCTACAACATAGTCAACCTGGCTGATGTTGATGAAGTTTTCGAATCCGTGGTTTACGATCATATTTTCGTTTACTTCTACGATGATCTTCTTGCAGTTTCTGAGAATTCCCCAGTATTCTGCAACCTGAGGTCCGAGGTTAAAGTTTCCGGACTTATCCATAGGTGCAACCTGCAGCATCGCAACATCAAAAGTCGGTCTGCATTCCTCGTAGAATTTTGTATTCTCTCTGAACTGAACCGGCAGGAACCAGCAGTTACCTTGCTTATTGCACTTTCTCTCGATCGGTGTAAAGTGGCTGCTTGCATAATGGAAATGCTCAGCCTTCGGGTCTGCCGCAAGTACGGCCGGTGGCTGCGCGTAGCTCCACATCGTAGTGCAAATCGTAACATCTTCTAATTCGGCTGCTCTCTTTGCAAGTGCCGTATCAAGGTCCACAACAACTCCGCAGAAAAGGCCGTAGTGCAGGTAATCACCTGACTTTACGATCTTGACAGCTTCGTCTGCCGTAACCAATTTTCTCTTATATTCTTCCTGTACTTTTTCTGCAGGAAGCCATTCTCTAACTATACAACTCATATTCCGTAATCCTCCTCTTAATATCGCATATATTGCATATATCGCATATGTTCCGTATGTTTCGTATGTTTCGTATGTTTTATCAAATCTTTACAGCATCTCGATGATCACGGTTGTTCCCATGCCGCCGCCTGCGCACAGGGATGCAAGTCCGTACTTGCCGCCGCGTCTTTTGAGCTCGTGAAGGAGGGTTACAACAAGCCTTGAACCCGTTGCGCCTACCGGATGTCCCAGCGAAATTCCGCTTCCGTTAACATTGAGCTTGTCTTCATCTATTCTAAGTGTTTTTGCACAAGCGATGCACTGGGATGCGAAGGCTTCGTTGATTTCGAAAAGGTCGATGTCATCGATGGTAAGTCCCGCCTTTTTCAGTGCCTTCTGAGATGCGCTGATCGGACCGATGCCCATTACCTCAGGTCTTACGCCTGTGGTTGCAACGGATACGATTCTGGCGAGGATAGGCGCTCCTACTTCCTTTGCCTTTTCTTCGCTCATAAGGATCACTCCGGAGGATGCATCGTTCATGCCGGAAGCGTTGCCTGCGGTTACTCTGCCGTCTTCTTTGAAGGTCGGTTTCAGCTTTGCAAGCTTTTCGAGGCTGGCGTCTCTTCTCGGATATTCGTCTGTATCATAAGTTACATCGCCCTTCTTGCCATGTACGGTAACAGGAATGATTTCTTCCTTGAATTTTCCTGCGTCGATGGCAGCTACCGCTCTCTGCTGGGAGCGCAGGGAATATGCGTCCATTTCTTCTCTTGTAACATTATATTCGTCTGCTACATTTTCTGCGGTAATTCCCATGGCAGGGCCTACGCCGAGGTTTGTCAGGGAATCCCACATGGAGTCTCTCATTTCCATGTGACCGTATTTTTTGCCGTATCTTGCGTCAAATACCATGTGAGGTGCTGTGCTCATGCTGTCTGCGCCGCCTGCCATGATGCAGTCTGCTTCTCCTGCCATGATCTGATAATATCCGAACTGGATGGAGGACATGGAGGATGTGCAGTTTCTGTGGATGGTAATGCCCGGCACCGTTACAGGGAGGCCTGCCTTTACCAGCGCTACTCTTGCGAGGTTGTTTTCTTTGTATGTTCTCTGGTAGTTACATCCCCAGATAACATCGTCGATGATTTCAGGGTTGATGCCTGCTCTTTCAACCAATCCCTGCATTACCGGGATTGAAAGATCCAAGGATGTGATTGTTTTGAACTGTCCGCCGATGGTTCCGATTGGAGTTCTTGCGGCAGCTACGATTACTACATTTCTCATTTTAGTTCCTTTCTTTTACACATATACATTTTGTCAAAATGAATTTTCTTGCAGATATTCTAATGCAACTTGCGTGCCAAGTTGAAATAAAAAAAGAAAGCGTTGAAATTTCAACACTTTCTTTTTTTTCTATAAATTCGTCTTCCATATATATGCACTCGTGCATTTTTTCATTTGTTATTTATCTCACGATTTGCAGCTTTGCATTGCATCAGTTCTCTACCTGATAAAACTTACAATACAAGCTCGCAAGTCCGTTCATAACATTGCTCGGTTTGTCTGCATCACCTACGATATGATAAGGTATTTTCTTCTCCTGCAGCAGCATCTCTATTTCCGTCTCCTGTCTCGGCCGCGATCCTACTGCAAAAATGAGAGTGTCTGCCGGCAGCAATTCTTCGGACGTTTCCTTTTCTACAAGCACTCCATCTTCCGTACAACGCAGCAGTTTTGCGGAAGTAAGTATCGAAACATTCAGGTCTTTTAAGGCCTTCATCATAATCCATTTTGTACCGCCCAGATCCTTACCCGCCTTTTCTGCCATTTCAACGACGGTAATAGATTTGTCCGCATCGTTATTAAGATTTGCCGCGATATATTCTGCAGTTTCGAGACCGACGGAGCCGCCACCTGCAATAACGATTTTTTTGCCTAAATCAATCTTATCGTCTTTCAAAACTTCGTCTGCCGTATAGGTCTTTAGCTTTTCTATGCCAGGCAGGTTTAGACGGACAGGCTCCGCGCCCAGAGCCAAATAAACTTCGTCCGGCTGCCGGGCAAGGATCATATCTTTTGTGAGTGGCATATTTGTTTGAATCTCTGCCCCAAGTTCGCCAAGCTCTGCCTCCGCTGCCTTCACAAATTCCTTCAGTCCTTGCTTAAACGGCGGTCTGCACGCAAGGTTGAGTCTTCCGCCGATCTGAGGTTCCCGGGTAATCACTGTTACTTTGTTGCCGCATCTTGCCGCATAGACCGCCGCCATCAGACCGATCGGTCCTGCTCCCACGACGAGAACGTTCTGGTTCGTAAATACCGGTTTCTTCGGCAAATCCTCTCTTCCTACTTCTGGATTAAATGCGCATACCACGGCTTTTCCCTTCAGAACGCGTTCAATGCAGCCTTTGTTGCATGCCTGACACGGATAATAGGCTTTCCCCTCACGCATCTTACGCGCAAACTGCGGATCGGTCAAAAACGGTCTCGCAGCCCCCACAAAGTCCGCATCTCCTGTCTCGAGAATTTGTTCCGCCGCCTCCTCCGTATGTATACGGTTGCAGGCGATAACGGGCAGCCCGGTTTTTTCGCGAATTTCACGCGCAAGGTAGGAAAATGCTCCCGGCTTTACGTGAAAAGTCATCTGCGGCACCGGCGCCTCGTGCCAGCCTCCGGTTACCGTAACGCCGTCTATCGTACCATCAGGTAGCCGGTTGATAAAATCGACCATATACCGGACGTCGTAGCCTCCAAGCATATCGCCGCCGGAAATCTTGATCAATATCGGATATTCGGCTCCGACTTCTTGCCTGATGCCTTGCAGAACGGCCAGCGGGAATTTCATTCTCGCCTCGCCGCTTCCTCCCCACCGATCTGTTCGCAGATTCACAAGGGGCGAAAGGAATTGGCTCAGGAGGTATCCCACGCTGAGGCTGACCTCTACGGCATCCGCCCCGCAGGTTTTGCAGCGTTTTGCTGCTTTCGCAAAATCGGAGACGGTTCTCTGTATATCTTCTTCGCTCATCACCCGCGGCATCGTGCGATATATCGGGGATGGTACGGCAGAAGGTGCGATTGGGATAACGGGCTGCGCCTCCGTAATTTTCTTGTTTCTTCCCGCATGAAAAAGCTGGACGATCACCTTTGTATCAGCTGCATGTATGATGTCACAGACCTGTTTTAGTCCCGCCTCGCAGTCGGGTTTATCCAGCCGATGCATGCGTTCTTGCTCGCCTTCTTCGTTGACCGCTCCCACCAGTGTGATGGCAGCCATGCCTCCACTTGCTCTTTTCGCGTAAAAGGCGAAGTCTCTTTCGCTAAAGCTACCATCTTCGTGCGCATATCCGGTATGCATGGCAAGCATGATCCAGCGATTTTTTAGTTCTAATGTCCCAATCCTTCCCGGCTCGTACAATATTTTTTTCAATTCGTATTTCATTGCTCTTTGCCTCTATTCTATGCCATATTTGCGTAATTTCCTGGAAATTGTAGACTGGTTTACATCCAGCATTTCTCCGATTTTTTCGGTGGTTTTCCAGCGTTCCTTTGCGCGCTGAAGGAATCTTTTTTCGAAGTCCTCCACCGCATCCTTCAAGGTCGGCTGATCTTCGAATCTTTCCGGTTTTTCGATACCCCATGGCAGGTCATTGCTGTGGAGGTATTCGTTAGGACTGACAACGACCATGTTCTCGATAACATTCTTGAGTTCCCTTATATTACCCGGCCATTTGTATTCCTCAAGCTCCTGAACCAGATCATAGGTCAGCTTCTTATTTTGCCCATATAATTTGTTAAAGGCACTGATAAATTTGGTGGCAAGCGGGAGGATTTCGTCCGTGCGCTCCCTGAGCGGCGGAACCTTGAGAGAAACCACATTGAGTCTGTAGAACAGGTCATCTCTGAATCGTCCCTCGCGAACCTCCTTTTCGAGTTCACGGTTCGTGGCAGCTACTACTCGTATGTTAACTTCCTTTTCTTGGGAGGAGCCGACACGCATGATTTTCCTGCTCTCGAGAGCACGCAAAAGCTTTACTTGCATCGACAAATCCATTTCTCCGATTTCGTCCAGGAAGAGTACGCCGCCTTCGGCTTCTTCGAAGAGGCCTTTTTTGCCCCCTTTCAGAGCCCCGGTAAAGGTGCCTTCCTCGTAACCGAAAAGCTCAGATTCCAGCAGATTTGCGGGTATCGCACCACAGTTGATTACCACAAAAGGCTTATCATTTCGAATCGTGTCGCATTGGTGGATATATCTTGCAACCAGTTCTTTTCCCGTTCCGGACTCGCCGGTGATGAGAACGGTGGTGTTATAGCTGCTCACGCGCTTGGCAACCTCATAGATATCTTTCATATTCTTGTTGACGACTACGGTTCCGCTGGTTTCCAGCATAAACGGGCCCTGGTCGTCCTGCTCGGATTCCAGTCTCTCCAAATACAAATCTTTCATGGCCTCAGCCTCATCCAGCTGGACCTTGAGGTTGTTGATGTTCGAAAGGTCTCGGGTATTTATAATTACCTTGGTGATCTTGCCGTTATCGTCATAAATAGGATTTCCGGTTACGAGAATGTGCTTGCCGTTCTTGGTGTCATGCTCCATAGAAACTGCGGCGCATTTTTCCAATACCTCAAGAGCAATGGATGTTCTCATCCATGTTGGATTCAAAAGTTCTCGCACATTGTGGCCGACGATTTCCTCGTTCAGGATCCCTGTATCCTTGGTATAGGATTCGTTGGCAAAAATACAGTTCCCCTCGCCATCTGTTACCATGATTCCGTCAAAGGACGCCTCCAATATTTCTTCAAGGTTGCTGTGCAGCAACTCTTTTCTCGTTTTTTGCGTATGTTCCATGACC
>CAVGEP010000041.1:0-10678 GCA_963628105.1 Alistipes communis | reverse complement strand
GCTGCGAAGTTCTACGGACAAAAGCTGCTCTTTGACCTTAGAAGAAACGGTGTAAAATGCCAGATCGATGACCTTCAGCGAAACTTCAAGGGTCAGTTCAAATATGCCGACAGACTCGGAGCAAAATATGCCGTAGTAATCGGTGACAACGAGCTTGAAACCAGAGTTGCAACCCTCAAAGACATGGAAAAGGGTGAGCAGACCGAAGTGAAATTCGACGAGCTGATCAGCGAATTAAAGAACAGAATTTAGGATATTAGCGAAAGATAGAAGATAAAAAGGAAGAAAAAAAGATGAGCAATATTTTTAAGAGAACCCATATGTGCGGCACCCTGAATATCGAACACGTGAATCAGGAGGTCGTGCTGAACGGCTGGGTCGCAAAGAGAAGAAACTTAGGAGGCTTGATTTTCGTAGATCTTAGGGACAAGACCGGCATCGTTCAGGTTACCTTTGACGACAAGATTCCTCAGGAGCTTTTCGAAAAGGCGGACGCTCTCAGGAGCGAATATGTGATCGGAGTTAAAGGCATCGTAAAGGAAAGAAGTGCAAAGAACGAGAACATCCCGACAGGCGAAATCGAAGTATTTGCAAGCGATTTGGTGCTTTATTCCGAGGCAGATACTCCGCCGATCTATATCAAGGACGACGATAATGTTGATGATAATCTGCGGCTCAAATACCGTTATCTGGATCTCCGCAAAACGAAGATGCAAAGAAATCTTACTTTCAGACACAAGGTCTGCAAATGTGCCAGAGACTATTTTGACGAAAATGGCTTCACGGAGGTTGAAACTCCGATGCTCATCAAATCCACTCCGGAAGGGGCGAGGGACTATATCGTTCCGTCGAGAGTTTATCCGGGAGAGTTTTACGCTCTTCCTCAATCACCGCAGCTTTTCAAGCAGCTTTTGATGGTAGGCGGAACCGACAGATATATGCAGATCGTAAAGTGTTTCAGGGATGAAGACCTTCGGGCGGACAGACAGCCTGAATTCACCCAGATCGACCTTGAGATGTCCTTTGTGGACCAGGACGATGTAATCGCCATCCAGGAGGGCTTCCTTGCAAAGGTATTCAGAGAGTTAAAGGGCGTTGAAATAAAACTTCCGCTTCCGAGGATCACCTGGGACGAGGCAATGGAACGCTACGGCTCCGACAAGCCGGACACCCGTTTCGGTTTTGAGCTGAAAAAGCTTAACGACACGGTAAAAGACTGCAAATTTAAGGTATTCACCGACTGCCTCGCGGGCGGCGGCGATGTGAGAGGAATTTGCGTTACCGGAGGCTCCGAGCAGTTCAGCAGAAAAGATATTGATAAACTTACAGATATGACAAAGGCCTACGGCGCAAAGGGTCTTGTTTGGATTCGTGTAAACGATGGGGAATTTAAGTCCTCCGTGGACAAATTCTTCTCCCAGGAAGAGCTTGGAGAGATCGCAAAGGTTTTCGATGCAAAGACAGGCGACCTGATTTTCATTTGCTCGGATAGAGCCAAGGTAACCTACGATTCCCTTGGCTTCCTAAGAAGAGAATGCGCAAGGAGAATGGGACTTCTTGACGATAACCAATACAACTTGCTTTGGGTGGTTGACTTCCCAATGTTCGAGGAAGACGAAGAGGATCACTCTCTGAAAGCGATGCACCATCCATTCACCTGCCCGAAGTTAGACCAGCTGGACCTTTTGGATACCGACCCGCTGGCAGTAAAGGCTGATGCCTATGACATCGTTCTAAACGGCGTTGAGCTTGGCGGCGGTTCCGTGAGAATTCACGACAAGAACCTGCAGGCGAAGATGTTTGAGGTGCTGGGGCTTACCAAGGAAGAATGCGACGAAAAATTCGGCTTCTTGATCGAAGCTTTCAAATACGGCGCTCCGCCTCATGCAGGACTTGCATACGGTCTTGACAGATTCGTAATGCTGCTTCTTGGGGAGCCGTCCATCAGAGAAGTCATCGCATTTCCGAAGAACCAGAATGCCCAGTGCCTTGTTTCAAGCGCACCATCGCCGGTTGACCAGGCGCAGCTTGATGAGCTTGGAATTACGACAAAATAATGGATGCCGGACGCATAGGGGTTTTGGGCGGGACATTTGACCCCGTCCATATGGCGCATATCGCTTTGGGGAAAGCTGCCATCGAGGAGGCCGGGCTTGCGAAGCTGATTGTGATGCCCGCATATATTCAGCCTTTCAAACAAGAAAAAAAAGTAACCGATGACGAGCACAGGCTCAGAATGGCAAGGCTCGCATTTGCGGATGTAGAGGATGCAGAGGTTTCAACCTTTGAGATCGACAGGGCGGAGGTTTCCTACACATATGATACCTTGACGGAACTGAAAAAAATATACAAGGACAGCGAGATTTTTTTCATAACCGGAACGGATGCATTTCTAATCATCGACACATGGTATAAGGGACTTGATCTGCTTAAGAATTTTTCTTTTGCCGTAAGCTCAAGACCGGGGTGTGATGTGCGAAATTTGGATGAAAAGATAGAAGAGTACAGAAGAAAGTACGGCACAAAAGTCGTAAAATTGAAATCCGGGATGCTCGATATCTCATCCAGCATGATAAGGCGGAGAATTATGGATGGTAAATCGGTGCAGGGACTTGTGCCCGAAGGTGTAGAAAGGTATATTGCAGAACATGGACTCTATCAAAGAGATTAAAGAATATATAGCAAGGAATTTTTCCGAGAAAAGAAAGGTTCATACAGAGGGCGTGAGAAAGACTGCAATCGAGCTTGCTCGCAAGTATGGTGCAGACGAGAAGAAGGCCGAAATTGCGGCGCTTTTCCATGATATGTACAGAGGTGTTCCGGAAAAAACCATGAACTATTATGTAAAAAGTCTGGGACTTGCGGACAAATATCTGGATAACTGCAACCTTGCCCACGGAAAGGTTGCGGCGATAATCATGCAGAGGGATTTTGACATTGAGGATGCGGATATCATAAACGCGGTTTCCTACCATACTACGGGGAGGGCCGGAATGTCCGTGCTGGAAGAGGTCATCTATCTTGCGGACGCCATCGAGCCCAGTCGCGCATATCCCGGGGTTGAGAAGCTCAGGGAGATAGCAAAGATTGATCTTGAGAAGGCGTGCCTCATGTCCCTTACGAATACCATCGACTTTGTCAGGTCAAGCGGAAATTATTTGGACGAAGAAACGATACTTGCCAAAGAGTATCTTGAAAGAAAAATAAATGAAAGGGAGAATGTAAATGACAAATAGAGATTATGCCATTTTGGCGGGGAAGACCCTGTCGCAAAAGAAAGCGCAGGACATTCTTATCATCGACATCAGCGAAAAAGCCTCCTTTGCGGACTATTTCGTAATCTGTTCGGGAACCTCCGAAAGACAGATCAACACGCTGGTGGACGAGGTGGAAGAAGCATTCGCAAAAGAGGGCCTGCCGGTAAAATCCGTTGAGGGAAAACAAAACTCCGGGTGGATTTTGATGGATTTCGGTGATATCATCGTAAACCTCTTCACCAAGGAAATGAGAGAAAAATACAACCTCGAAAAAATCTGGGGCGATTGCGAAATCATCGAAGTGGAGGAATAACAGAAAATGAACGAAAGATATGATTTTACGCAAATAGAAGAAAAATGGCAAAAATACTGGGAAGAAAATCAGCTGTTTAAGACTGTCGAGGACGAAAGCAAGGAAAAATACTACGTGCTGGAGATGTTCCCTTATCCGTCGGGCAAGCTGCACATGGGTCATGTGAGAAATTATTCCATCGGCGATGTGGTTGCCAGATTTAAAAAGATGGACGGCTACAACGTGCTTCATCCGATGGGATTTGACTCCTTCGGACTTCCTGCGGAAAATGCCGCCATCAAACACGGCACCCATCCGAGCGTATGGACATGGAACAATATTCACGAGATGGAAGCACAGCTCCGCCAGCTTGGACTGAGCTACGATTGGGACAGAGAAGTCGCCACCTGCCACGAAGATTACTACAAGTGGATGCAGTGGATTTTTATACAATTTTACAAAAAAGGACTGGCTTACAAGAAAGAAAATCCGGTAAACTGGTGTCCGAGCTGCCAGACGGTACTTGCCAACGAGCAGGTTGTAGAAGGAGCCTGCGAAAGATGCAAGACTCCGGTTACAAAGAAGAACCTGTCCCAGTGGTATCTGAAAATCACCGACTACGCAGACAGACTCCTGGAAAACCTCGACAACGGAAAGCTGGACGGCTGGCCAAGCAAGGTTAAGGTCATGCAGAAAAACTGGATTGGTCGTTCCTACGGTTGCGAGGTGGACTTTAAAATGAAGGATTCCGACGAGAAGCTGACGGTTTTCACAACCAGAGTGGACACGATTTACGGAACCACATTTATGGTTTTGGCGCCGGAATATCCGACGGTTCTCGAAAATGTCAAGGGCACGGAATACGAACAGCCGGTTCTTGAATATATTGATAAAGTAAAGCATATGAACGAAATCGAGCGTACTTCCACATCCAACGAAAAGACGGGTGTGTTTATCGGAAAGTACGCCATCAATCCGTTCACTCACAAAGAAATGCCTATTTATATCGCAGACTATGTTTTGATGGGCTACGGAACCGGCGCCGTAATGGGCGTACCGGCTCACGACCAGAGAGACTTTGACTTTGCGACTAAATTTGGTATAGATATTATCCCCGTTGTTGACCCACAGGACCCTGAGGTTGATGTGAACAACCTTACCCAGGCCTGTGCCGCCTCCGGAATTATGATTAACTCCGGCGAGATCACCGGAATGAAATCCTCGGATGCCATTCCATACATGATCGATAAGGCGGAAAAAGAAGGCCTCGGACAGAGAAAGGTCAACTACAAGCTCAGAGACTGGCTGATTTCCCGCCAGAGATACTGGGGCTGCCCGATTCCAATGATTTACTGCGAAGAATGCGGATGGGTTCCGGAAAAGGAAGAAAATCTTCCTGTAAAGCTTCCGACAGACGTTGAATTTACAGGAAAAGGGGAGTCGCCTATCGCAACCTCAAAGACCTTTAAGGATTGCAGCTGCCCAAGATGCGGCAAGAAAGCCAAGAGGGAAGTGGACACCATGGATACCTTCCTTGATTCCTCCTGGTATTTCCTCAGATACTGCGATGCGAAGAATACAGAAAAGGCCTTTGATTCCAAAAAGGTAAACTACTGGATGAACGTCGATCAGTACATCGGCGGAATCGAGCACGCGATTTTGCACCTGCTGTATTCCCGTTTCTTCCAGATGGCGCTCCATGACCTGGGACTGGTAGATGCCGAGGAACCGTTCAAAAACCTGCTGACTCAGGGCATGGTAAACAAGGACGGCAAGAAGATGAGTAAATCTCTTGGAAACGTTGTAAGCCCGGAGGAAATCATCAAGAAATACGGCGCTGACACCGCAAGGCTTTTCATACTCTTTGCGGCACCACCGGAAAAAGAGCTTGACTGGTCTGACGCAGGAGTAGAGGGAAGCTATCGTTTCCTTGCCAGAGTATGGAGACTGGTATACGAATATACACAGAAATACCAATGCGAGATCGCGCCTTTCGAAGCGAAGACGGCGGCAGACAAGTCGCTGAACTATATGCTCAACGCGGCAATCAAGAAGGTAAGCGAGGACGTAGGAGGCAGATTCAGCTTTAACACCGCAATCAGCTCGATTATGGAACTTGTCAACGAGATGTACAAGTACAAGGAGCAGGCTGAGTTTAACGGCAGCCTTTATGCAAAGGCGATTCGTGAGCTGATCCTGATCCTTTCGCCTTTTACACCGCATATTTGCGAGGAAATGTGGGCAGAAATAGGGGAAAAAGAGTCAATTTCAACCATGTCATGGCCGAAGTACGACGAAAAGGCTTTGATCAAGGATGAAGTTGAAATTGTTGTGCAAATCAACGGTAAGGTAAAGGAAAAACTGAGCCTTGCCAATAATCTTGGAAGAGAGGAGTTAGAAAAGGCGGCCTTGGCAAACGAGAAAGTCAAGGCGCTGACAGATGGAAAGACAGTTGTAAAGGTGATTGCGGTGCCGAACAAACTGATTAACATCGTAATAAAATAAGGACGATAATTTATGAGAAAAAGACAAACGAATAATAATGCGAAAAGGAAGAGTCCGGAACTAAAGGTGATTCCAATTGGAGGGCTGAATGAGATCGGAAAAAACATGACCCTTTTGGAATGCAACGACCAGATCATGATCATAGACTGCGGACTTTCCTTTCCAGACGACGAGATGTACGGAATCGACATTGTCATACCGGATTTTTCCTATTTGATTGCAAACAGGGAAAGAATCACTGGCATGATCATTACCCACGGTCACGAGGACCACATCGGTGCGATCCCGTATCTGCTCAAAAACATTGACATTCCCGTGTACGGAACGAGGCTTACCCTTGGCCTTGTGCAAAACAAGCTCAAGGAACACGGAATCAAGGGAGATTTAAGGACGATAAAAGCGGGGGACAAGGTAAAACTGGGCTGTTTTGATATCGAAACCATCAGAACGACGCACTCTATTGCAGACTCCATTTGCCTTGCCATTACAACCCCGGCGGGAGTTGTTTTTCACACCGGAGACTTCAAAATCGACTACACGCCGATAGACGGTGAGCCTATCGACTTTTCCAGGCTTGCGGAAATCGGCAAAAAAGGCGTAACGCTGATGATGTGCGACAGCACCAACGTTACAAGACCGGGATTTACCGCCTCGGAAAAGGTTGTAGGTCAGACCATTGAAAATATTTTCAGAAATGCAAAGACGAGAATCATCATTGCAACCTTCTCGTCAAACGTGCATCGGGTACAGAAGATTATCGAAAACGCAGTAAAATTCGGGCGCAAGGTTGCAGTATCCGGCAGAAGCATGGAAAATGTGGTTGCCCTTGCCATTGAGCTGGGGTATCTGGACATTCCGCCGGGAACCCTTGTTGACCTGAAAATGACGAAGAATATCCCGGACGACAAGCTGGTTATCATCACCACAGGAAGTCAGGGAGAGCCGATGTCGGCGCTTTCCAGAATCGCTTCCGGGGAGCACAAGTCCGTAAAACTCAAAAAAGGAGATACGGTAATTCTTTCATCTACGCCGATTCCGGGGAACGAAAAGACGGTTTCCAATGTCGTAAACAAGCTTTTTGAAAAAGGCGCGGAGGTTATTTACTCCGACATCGCGGATATTCATGTATCGGGACACGCCTGCCAGGAAGAACTGAAGCTGATTCACTCGCTGATAAAGCCGAAATTCTTTATGCCGGTACACGGGGAATACAGGCACCTCATCGCCCACGCAAGACTGGCGGAAAACCTGGGAATGAAGAAAGAAAACATCTTTGTCCTGGAAAACGGCGATATCCTCAATGTAAACAAGAGGAGAGCAAAGAGAGAGCAGGATATGGTAGAAGCCGACGCGATTCTCGTGGACGGACTTGGAGTAGGCGACGTAGGAAATATCGTTCTCAGGGACAGAAAGCTTTTGTCCGAGTCCGGACTGATCATCGTGGTAGCTGCCATCGAAAAGGAAAGCCATACGGTGGTTTCGGGGCCTGAGATCATCTCCAGAGGCTTTGTATATGTGAGAGAAAACGAGCATCTTATGGAAGAATCCAGAAAGGTTGCCATGGAAGCGCTCAGCAAATGCAGCAAAAAGAAGATGAAGGATTGGAACGCACTGAAATCCCAGGTTAGGGACGCTCTCAGCTCGTACATCTACGAGACGACCAAGAGAAGCCCGATCATCCTGCCGATTTTCCTGGAAGTATAGGAGGTAAGAAAATGAACGTATACGATCAAGCCCACGGTTTGGCGCAGGCCATCAAGGCGTCGGAGGAGTTTAAGCAGTATGACGCGATTAAAAAACAGGTTGACGCAAACGAAGAATTATCCAAGATGATAAAGGATTTTCAGGCAAAGCAGCTGGAGCTTCAGACCAAGCAGATGATGGGCGAGACTCCGGCAGCCGAAGATATGACTGTGATCCAGCAGCTCTACGCGATCATGGCAAAAGACCCCATCGCAGCGCAGTATATGGAAACCGAAATGAGATTTTCACTTATGATGAAGGATGTTTACGAGATCATAGGCGAAGCCATCGGAATGGGAAGCATTCTGGGATAAGGACAGCGCAAGAAGTATTATCGGGTAATAGTAGTATTATCAGACAATGGGTACTTGGCAACTTGCAGAATATTTGTTATAATTAAGGATACGTTAAAAAGAGTCGAAAGCTCTAAAATAGAAAAAGCACGAATAAAAAAAGATTGGAGAGATAAAAAAATGATTTATGCTAGTGATTTCAGAAAAGGCAGAACATTCCAGATTAACGGAGAGCCTCATGTAGTACTCGATTTCTTACACGTAAAACCGGGCAAGGGCGCGGCTTTCGTAAGAACAAAGTACAGAAACATCATCACCGGAGCCACAAGAGAAGAAGCTTTCAACCCGGACGACAAGTTCGAGGAAGCTATCATCGAAACCAAGAAGATGCAATATCTCTATGATATGGACGATCTGTATTACTTCATGGACCCGGAAACTTACGAACAGATTCCTCTTGGAAAAGACCAGGTTGAAGAAGCAATCAAATTCATGAGACCAAACGACGAAGCAACGGTTAAGTTCTTCCAGGGAAATGCTTTCCTGGTAGAAGCTCCGAACTTTGTTGACCTTGAAGTAATCGAAACCGAACCGGGCGTAAAGGGCAACACCGCAACCAACGTTACAAAGGCTGCAACCGTTGAAACAGGAGCAGTTGTTCAGGTTCCTATCTTCATCGAAACAGGAGAGAAGATCCAGATCGACACGAGAACAGGAGAATATTTAGGCAGATCCAAATAAGGTCTGACGCGGTAAAAGGTTAAAATTTGATTGCAAATGATTCTATGGTAGCTTCTTGAAGCGCCTTGCTGACAGCCGCAGGCGGTGAGAGCCAGGCTAAAGAGAATCATTTTGCAATCAAGACCTATCGCTTGAACAAGCAAAGACGCGCCTCCTCAAAAAGCGGTGTTTCACTTGTTTTGCGCAGGAGTAGCGAGTTTGAAAGGGATATTCGATTTGAAAAAGAAAGTACTAATAATTGTAGCAGTGATACTTGTTATCGCCTTAGCGGTGATCGCTATTTCGTTTGCGGGCATGGGGAAGCCCCTAAACGAAACGGAGCAGACAATGGTCAGCATAGAGATTCCGTCGGGCTCCACCGCAGGCAGCATCGCAAGCACGCTGGAAGAAAATAATATTATCGACAGTGCGTCGGAATTTACACTTTGGTCGAAGATGAAGGGATATGACAGCCGGTTCAAGGCAGGAACCTACGCCCTTTCCGCAGCCATGGATTTTGAAACCATCGCCGACATTTTGGTGGGCGGCAAGGTCAGCATGGCGGTATTTACCGTACCCGAGGGATTAACCCTTGAACAGACCATAGAAAAGCTCGTATCTCAGAATATGGGCACAAAGGAAAACTTTGAGAATGAAGTAAAGGACAAGAAGTGGTTCGACAAGTACGAGTTCCTCCGATACGCCTCTTACGAGGATGCCATGAGAGAAAGCCTTGAGGACAACTATTTAGAGGGCTATCTCATGCCTAATACATATTATGTGGCGAAAGGGGCTTCCGAAGAGGAAGTCATCGATGTAATGCTCAGCCAGTTTAATAAAGATGTCTTTGAGGGCATTTTCAAGGAGTTTTTGGAAGATAAGAACAGCTCGCTGCTGAACAAAAAATACGGCGATTATCTTAACACCGACGCCGGTTTTCAGCTTAGAGACGTGATCAAATACGCCTCAATCATCGAGAGAGAAACAGTTTTGGACGAGGAAAGACCCCTGGTTTCGGCTGTTATTTATAACAGGCTGGAAAAAGGGATGAAACTTCAAATGTGTTCCACTGTTCAATATATACTTGGGTATCAAAAGGATAATCTGACCTATGCGGATATTTCCATTGATTCCCCATACAATACCTATTTATACGACAACATTCCGGGGCCGATTTGTTCTCCGGGACTTGCCTCGATCAAAGCCGCATTTTATCCGGAGGACACGGACTATCTGTACTTCGTGGTCAGCGAAAAGCTGGACGGAAGCATGAACTTTTCTTCTGATGCAGCTCAGTTTGAAAGGGACAAAGCGGCTTACAGCAAGGCCTACAGCGCGGCACACAGCTAAGCTTTGCGGTTACAGAGTTTTAGACAGGATTTTATGATAGAAGCAGAAAGAAATATAACAAATGACAAGGTAACCGAATATATAAACGGATTCTACAAGCCTCTGACAGAGGATTTGGCAAGGCTCAGGCACGATGCCGAGGCAGAGGGCGTTCCGATAATATTAAAGGAAACCGAGAGCTTTCTCAGGACTTTTCTGGGAATAACAAAGCCGAAGCGGATCCTTGAAATCGGCTGCGCCGTAGGATATTCGGCGATGTTTTTTGCAGAACTTACGGGAGCTATGGTTTATACCATCGAAAAAAATCCGGAAGCAGCGGAAACCGCAGCGGAAAATGTGAAAAACCTGGGCTATTCGGATAAGGTCAAAATATTCATCGGCGACGGTGAGGCCGTTATAAACGAGCTTCGCGAAATAGGCGAGGCACCCTTTGACTTTGTGTTTATCGATGCGGCGAAAAGCCATTACAAGCGGTTTTTAGAGAGCGCGCTGCCCCTCTGCAAGGGTGAAACCCTGAT
>CAVGEP010000040.1:0-10749 GCA_963628105.1 Alistipes communis | reverse complement strand
TGGTAGGCGTACCTACAACCAGCTCGTCCTCCATAATGAGGGTGGTCATGTGCTCCATGATGTACTTGACAACCTCTGCACGGAAAATCGGAATGGCATCTCCCGCGAATTTTTTGTAGGCTTCTGTAGCCAAAACGAGTCTTTCTGCGGTGATGCAAGGTCTTGAATCCCACAGTTTCGTTCTCATCTTTTGCAATCTTTCGTTTAACATTTTGTCCGTTACCCCCTTTATCAATTTTTCGTTTTATTTGTCAATCTTATTCGTCTATTTTATTCGCCTTGTCAGGCGCATCGGTCTCTAAGTGTATATCTTTTTTCAAATCTTTTTATCCGCCGCATTAGTCCAGCATCTTGCCGCCGTCTACCAGCAGGTTGATGCCGTTAACAAAGCTTGCCTCGTCGGAGCTGAGATAGTAAACCGCATCCGCCATTTCGCTCGGTTCTCCCGGTCTTCCGACGCAGCCGAAGTTTACAGTATCGCCGGTTTCTTTGTATTCTTCCAAGGTCTGTTTCAGCATATCCGTGTTTACCCATCCCGGAGAAATGGAATTTGCCCGGATGCCCTTGCGTGCGTATTCGTTTGCAACGTTCTTCGTCATGCCGATTACCGCCCATTTGCTGGAGCCGTAGCCGATTTCCGAGGTGTATCCGGTCATTCCGGAACAGGAACCGAAGTTTACGATGGCGCCCTTGCCCTGCGCAAGCATCACCGGGAGGGTGTATTTCATCATCAGGAAGGTGCCGAATACATTGATTTCGTAAATTCTCTTGAAGTTTTCAAAGGTATAGTCGATGGTCTCATCATATTTTCCGATGATGCCCGCTACATTTACCAGCACATCGATTCTGCCCTGCGTTTCCTTAATCTTGGCGATGGTGTCCATGACCTGCTGCTCGCTGGAAACGTCCAGGGTCAGGTACGAAACCTTGTCCTCATTGAGGTTTTCGCTCTCGATTACCTTTTTAAGTGCTTCTTCCTTTATATCCAGCATTACTATGCTATAGCCATTTTTATAATATTTTTTCACTACTTCTTTTCCGATGCCGCCGGATGCTCCGGTGATTACGCAAACTTTTTTGTCGCTCATGTCGATTCCTCCTCATATTTTTGTATTTTTATCTTGCTCATCTTATCTGTCTGTTTTATATTCTAATTATCTTTTGCCCTGAATACAACTATTAAATTGCAAGAAATCATAATTATTTTGCTACTAAATTGAATTATTCTATTTCATTTTTCGGAAATTTGTTATATAATAATCAAAAGGAGATTTCTCCCAAAATTTTCGTAAGGAAGGCGCGCTTATGTTATTCGAAAAACTTACCTATCAGGACGATTTTCCCATCAATATTACCATTGCTTCGGTGGAGGAATATCCGCTTCACTATCATAAGGACATCGAGTTTGTCTATGTGCTCAAGGGCGAAATCAAGCTAAAGAACGGCTATTGCCAATATACGCTCAAAGAAGGCGACATCTTCACGAACGCCGGCCACGAGGTTCACAGTCTGCTGGCAACGGACGAAGAAAACATCGTTGCACTGATTCAAATCAGCACGCACTACTTCTCGCAATATTTCCCGTCACTGAGCAAGTCCTGCTACCGCACGTATTCCAACAAGCAGACGACTAAGCGCCACGACAGCCTTCGCGAAAAGCTGCTGCAGATTTTGCTCGCTTACGAAATCAGGAGTTTCAACTATAAGAGCGAATGTATCTATCTCATCGTGGATATCATCAAGTATCTGGAGAAGTATTTTAACCTCTTCGTCTTTGAGAACAACATGGTTATCAATTATGATAGCGGCGACCAGATGACGACGGAGCGGATCAGCCGTATCATCACATATATCTATCAATACTATGCCGAAAAGATCACGCTGGAAGACCTGGCGAAGATGGAGCATCTCAGCGAATTCTACATCTCGCACATGATCAAGGACTGCACCGGAAAGAACTTCCGTGACTTTTTGTGTTTCGCGCGTGTAGAATGGTCGGAAATCGAGCTGCTGGACACAAACAAAAAAATCAGCCAAATCGCTCGGGACGTAGGCTTTTCTACCACCGCCTACTATAAGAAATATTTCTATAAGTGGTTCGGGCGCACCCCGGAGGAGCATCGCGCCTATTACAAACCGATGGTAAAAAGCGAGCTTCGCCCTGATATCATTCATCCGGTGACTTCGAATGCGATAATTTATATGCTAAAGGATGCGCTTTCTGCCCTTAACTCCCAGCAGACAAGCCTGTCGGTGGTCAACAGCCTGAAGCTTGAGGTAGATGCGGATCGCAAGGCGAAGGCTATCATGTCAATCGACTTTAAGCTGCATGTCGCAATCTGCCTCGATGATTTTCGTAGTCTTGGCTTTGGGCTTTTCCATGCCTTGGAATTGCTAAGTCCCGCTTCGGTGATACTCATGGGTCATCCGGGGGATGCTCCGGAGGAAATAAAAAAGCTCCGCGGCATGCTGATCTCCGCCGGATTTTCGGTTCTGGAAAGAGAAGCCCCTGCAGCCGGCTCCTTCGAATCCTTCGGCAACGACACCATCGCAGCCGCGATTTATATCATCGCTATGCAGCTAAAAAAGAACGGTCAGGGACTTATGCTGAGGCTCAGGGATACCGCAAGCTGCGACTTGCCGGGCGAAGGGAACCTCCTAAAGGGCCAGCCTTCGCTTCTGACATCGTGCGGCATAAAGAAATCCTCATTCTATGTATATCAGGCTCTCTCCCGTCTGCGTGGAGATGTTATCAGCCGCGGAAGGCATTTTCTCATTATTCGCCTGCGCGACACCCAAGAGGAAGCTTTTGCAGCTGTGGTTTATAACTATAACGACAGCATCCTGAGTCTCTGCACGGAGGTTTCGTCTGTGCACCATGCGAGAACGGTTCTGAATGACTTTAAGGACGAAATCGACCTCGCCCTCAGTCTGAACCTTGCGCCCGGAAATTACAGCGTCATGAAATATTCCATGGATCGATCTACAGATGTGTTCGCATATCTTACTTCGCTGAATTTTGAAGAAAATCCGGGCTTCGATGATCTGCTGAAAAACATGATACCAACGGCACCTCAGCTGGTCATCTATCAGGAAGATGTTCGCACAAACTTCCATATGAATTTCTCCATCAAGGGCGCAGGCGTCGAGCTTGCGATTATCCGCCCCATATCAAAATAGCGGGGCCATTTGGCCCCGCCGTGCAAACCACGCATCTGCTGCGCGATCTTATTTCTTTGTGTAGTCGTAAAATCCCTCGCCGGTCTTTCTGCCAAGCTTGCCTGCTCTTACCATCTTTCTGAGGAGAACGTGAGCTCTGTACTTGGAATCGCCATACTCGCTGTACAATACATCCATGATTGCAAGCACAACGTCCAGTCCAATGAGGTCTCCGAGTTCCAGAGGGCCCATCGGGTGGTTGGCGCCCAGCTTCATGGCCGTGTCGATGCCCTTTGCATCTGCAACGCCGTCAGCAAGGATTCCGATACCCTCATTGATCATCGGGATCAGGATTCTATTTACAACGAATCCCGGAGCTTCAGCAACTTCTACAGGAGTCTTGCCTAATTTTTCGGTCAGAGCAAGAATCGTTTCTTTTGTTTCTTCTGACGTTGTCAGTCCCCTGATGATCTCTACAAGTTTCATCGCCGGAACCGGATTGAAGAAGTGCATTCCGATAACCTTGTCAGGTCTTCCGGTTGCTGCTGCGATTTCCGTAATGGAAAGGGAAGATGTATTCGTCGCTATGATCGTCTCCGGCTTGCAGAGCTTGTCGAGTTCTGCGAAGAGCGCCTTCTTGGATTCCATGTCCTCGGTCGCTGCTTCGATTACCAGGTCAGCATCTGCGATGATATTGATATCCGTGGAGCCGTGGATTCTGGCAAAGACTTCCTCAGCCTGCTGTGCGGTCATCTTTTCCTTTGCGACCATTTTGTCAAGGTTCTTCTTAACAGTCGCAAGCCCCTTCTCTACGGAAGTTTCTCTTCTGGCTCTTACTACCACTTCGTAGCCGTTCTGTGCCAAAACCTGGACGATTCCGGCTCCCATAGTACCTGTTCCTAATACACCAATCTTTTTCATTAAATTGCCTCCTTGTAATGTTTGAATATAAATAAATTTTATATTTGTTAAAAAATTAACCTTGCTTACTAAGATTATACCACAAAAAAGCAAAAATCAAAGTCTTTTTCTCAAATAATTTTGTTTTTTTTCCAGTACTTGTCGGAAGCTTCTTGGCAGCATTTTTCTACCGGTTTGTGCCTTCTTTATTTTATGTATTGCATGATCACCTCGGCGGTATTGCTAAGAAGTCGCCAAGGTTTTGATGCGTGTCGCCAATATTTCGGGATTTTTGTCAGAAATGAGGCCCGGTTTGCGTCATATACATAGAAAGTGGCTTTATCTTATTATATTATTATTTGGTATTATTAGGAAGGAGAAAATTATGGATCAATCTGGGACCCAGCGGATAGGATACAATTTGAGAATTCTGAGATTCAGCAGAAATGTCAACCAAAAGCAGCTGGCGGATTTCATCGGCCTGACTCGCTCGTCCTACGCTCAGTACGAGCTTGGGAATCGCACTCCCGACGCGCATACGCTCAATCTCATCGCGCAATTTTATAGAATCAACATGGAATTATTCTTTGAAAGCGATGTCCGAAGGTTCTTGAGCGAGGTTACGTATCTGCAGATGTACGGGGATAATTGTCATGCGCTCATCGAAACCTTCAGGCATCTGTCGCCATTCAGCAAAGGAAGGCTCGTGGAATACTCCGAGAAGCTGCTGGAAGGCGACAGGATTCGGCAGCGAAACATCGCCGAGCTGGAAAATCGCCGCAAAGTGTAAGAAATTACACTTTGCGGCGATTTCTATCTTCCTTATAGATTTCTTTGGTGTTTTCTTGCGATATTTCCGTATGATATGGCAGCTGCGCTATGCGAAGTAGAGGTTGGTCGTCAGATATTCCGGGTCGCATGTTACATCGATACCCATGTTTCTGAGCGTCTGCTCGTCTCTTTCGCTGAGGATTGCGGTGCAGTGCGCTCTGCAGCCATTCAGCTTCTCGAGCATCTTGACGGCCTTGTCCGCACAGGAGTTAGTCTCCGCCGAAATGGAAAGAGCCGTGAGTATCTCTTCGACGTTGAGGCTTGTTCTGTCGTGGTGAAGAATCTCGCCCTTGAGCTTTTGGATGTCGCTGAATACGTTCGGTGCGATGACATACAGGTCATCCGGAATCCCTGCGATTTTTTTGACCGCATTGAGAAGCGCGGCTCCCGCGGCTACCATTCTGCGGCTGCTGCGTCCGGTGACGATGCTTCCGTCCGGCATTTCGATTGCCATGACAACCACATTGACATATTTCTTATCAAGATTTCGCTTCTCCTCGGCATATTCTCTTGCGGGGATTACGACCTTTCTGTCTTCCTCGCAGGCTCCCACCTCCTTCATCAGAAGCTCTGAGCGCTCCAGTGCCGCCTCGCTGATCTTGCCTTTTTTGTAGTCGCATTTTGCGATTATGAAGCGGCGGATGATTTCCTGAACCGATGCTTCCTTTACGGCATCATCGTCCGTAATGCAAAATCCCACGCGGTTTACGCCCATATCCGTCGGAGATTGATATTCCGATTCGCCGGTGATTTTCTCGATAATTCGTTTCACTACCGGGAAGACCTCGAGGTCTCGGTTATAGTTTACTGCCATTTGCCCGTATGCTTCGAGGTGATAGGAGTCTATCATATTGACATCCCTGAGATCTGCGGTTGCTGCCTCATAGGCGATATTTACCGGATGCTTCAGCGGGATGTTCCAGATAGGGAAGGTCTCGAACTTCGCATAACGAACTTTCGTGCCGCGCCTATATTCGTGATAGAGCTGGGAGAGACAGGTTGCCAGCTTGCCGCTTCCGCCGCCAGGGCCCGTTACGACGACGAGGGGCTTGGTGACTTCTATGTACGGATTTGCGCCGTATCCCTCCTCGCTTACGATGGTTTCAACATCGGTCGGGTAACCCTTTGTATAAAAATGTTTGTAGGTCTTGATATCGCGTCTTTCCAGCTTGTTTATAAACATGTTTACCGCGGGGGCATCCTCGTATCTTGTGACAACTACGCTGTTGATCTTCAGATCGTGCTTGCGGAAAATATCTATGAGTCGCAATACCTCCAGGTCATATGTAATCCCAAAGTCCTGGCGAGTCTTGCTGTTGATGATGTCCCCGGAGTAAATGCAAATTATGATTTCTGCCTGGTCCTTCATTCTTTCGAGAAGCTTGATCTTCGCATTTTCATCGAATCCCGGAAGCACTCTCATCGCGTGCTTGTCGTGGACGAGCTTGCCGCCGAATTCCAGATAGAGCCTCTGGCTGCTCCCCGCATTTATCCTCTCCAGGATATGACTGGATTGCTCCTCGATATATTTTTCCGCATCAAAACCTACTTTGTTCATTTCTTCACCTCTTCTTCGTTTGTTTATATTTGTTTACATTATATCTATCGTAAGTTGATTCTTGCCTTCCGCCATGCCTTCTAGGCTTATGTCGTAGTTTATGCTTATTTTGCCGCTTCCGGTTTCGCAGTCAAGGCCGTTCTCCACAAGACTCGTAAGAACCTCGAGTCCCATTTCGCCGAACGGCGTTTCGTATGCGCTGCTAAAGCGCTTGCCCTGCTCGAAATAAAGCTCCAGGCCTGCATCGCTGCCCGTCCTCTTCATCTTGACCGTCCTATCCTTGACCTTGAGCAAGGTTTTGCCCGATGGCATTCCCGGGATTCCGCTCTCCTCGTAGACTACATATGCCGCGCCGCCGCGAAGATAGAGCTTTCCTTCCGTCACAAATTCCATCTGCTCTTCTTCTCTGTCATCAAAAAATTGCTTACCTATTATTCTTAACGTTATATCTTTCATATCCAAGTTCGATGATCCTTTCGATTGTATCCTTGTATTTGACTCCGGCTTCCTCCCATAGGAGCGGGAACATGCTGAATTTCGTGAAGCCCGGAATCGTATTTATTTCGTTCAAATATATTTTGCCGCTGTCCTTGTCGATGAAAAAGTCCACGCGCGCAAAGCCCTCTCCGTCGATGGCTGAGTATGCCTTGCGGGCATATTCGCGGATGAGCTCGGCAGTTTCCGCAGGGATCTTGGCCGGAATGCACAGCTTCGAGGCGCCGCCGTCCAGATATTTGGCCGTGTAGTCATAGAACTCAGCCGAAGGCAGGATTTCGCCTACGGCGGCGGCCTTTGGATCTTCGTTGCCGAGGATCCCTGTCTCTATCTCCCTGCAGTTTATGTTTTCCTCTACGATGACCCGCTTGTCGTATCTAAATGCAAGGTTGAGAGCCTCCTCGAAGGATTTGCGGTCATGCGCCTTGCTTATTCCGACGCTTGAGCCCAGGTTTGCGGGCTTGACGAAGTTCGGATATCCCAGAGCCTCTTCTGCCCTTGTCAGTTCACCTTGCGGATCTTTCTCATAATCGCAGCGATAAATTGCTATGTGCCTACAGATCGGGAGGCCGTTTTTGGCAAAAACATCCTTTGCAAGGAGTTTATCCATCGCCACTGATGAGGCAAGAACGCCGCAGCCGCCGTATGGGATGTCCATGGTCTCAAAGAACCCTTGGATCTTGCCGTCTTCGCAGTACGGTCCATGCATGATCGGAAGGGCAAAATCGATTGTCTCCTTTATGTTTCCCGGGTTAAACGGTTTGGCGGTCTTTTCCCAGCTGCCGTCCTCGATCGCATCTTCGCATCCTTCGAAAAGCCTCCACTGACCGTCCTTTGTTATACCTATGAATACGAGCTGATATTTTTCTTTGTCAACCGCGCGAATTACAGAAGCTGCCGACAAAAGCGAAACCTCGTGTTCCCCGGATTTGCCTCCAAAAATTATGCCAAGTCTTATTTTGCTATTTTCTTTCATTTTGTTGCCTCCAATATTCTCTCTAGTTCTTCCTTTTCGAAGTGATATTTCTTGCAGCAGAACTGGCAGACCATCTCGGCGCGCCCGTCCTCCTCGATTATCTCTGTGAGATCATCCCTTCCGATGGTCATGAGCACTTGCTCGAGGCGCTCCCTGCTGCAGTCGCAATTCCAGCGGATTTCCTTAAATTCCAGAATTTCGACTCGAAAGTCCTCCGGCATTTGCCCGAAAATTCGCTCGAGCATGGCCTGCAAAATTCCTTCTTCGGATTTGCCGCTGTTCCGGCCGACCGCCTCCTCTACCAGGGTGGTGATCGGCGGGAGTTTCGAAATCATCTCCTCGAGGGCATCGATGGATTCTTCCTTTGCATCCGGGAGCATTTGGATTATCATGCCGCCCGCCGCCTTTACGGTGCAGTCCACATCGATCTTTACGCCCAGCGAAATTGCGGTATTCTGCTGTTCCGATATGAAATAGTAGGCTGTCAGGTCATCGGCAATTTCGCCGTCCACCAGTGCGATGGTCCCCACATAGGGCTCCCTAAGTCCCAGGTCCTTGATTACCGTCAGCTCGCCGATTCCGAGGGAGCCTCCCACGTCCAGCTTTCCTTCCGGTGTGAGCGGAAGGTCTACGTCCGGATTTGCGATATATCCCTTAACATCTCCTGATGCCGCAGCGGTTGCCAAAATCTGCTTTGCGGGGCCATCGCCCTTAAAGAGCACCGTCAGCTTGTCAGAGTCGTTTTTTAGCATCAGCCCCATCAGGCCCGCTCCTGTCAGGACTCTGCCAAGTCCCGCACTCGCAAGCGGGCTCGCGTGGTGAATCTTTCTTGCGGTTTCTACCAGTTCCGTGGAGATTGTCAGATAAACTCTAAACGAACCGCTCCTATCTATTGCTGTAATTACTTTGCTCATGTTTGTGTCCTCCTTCGCATTTCAAATTCTCCTGTCCCTCGAGGTAGGCCTCGGCCAAGCGGCGGATTTCGGCGGATTTGCGCTCCGCGCAAATCCGCGAGGAGCCCCGCGCAAACACATAGACCTTTAGCTTGGGCTCCGTTCCGGAGGGCCTCACGATCAGCCGGTGCCCTCCGGCGAAATCCGCTCTGTACAGCATCCTCTCGCGCCAAGAATATTCCCTGACTATATCGGCTGCCTTGAATTTCCCCGCAAAGAATCCTCGCATTATGCGCTCGGATTTTTCCCTATCCGCCTCTGTTTTGTACTCATATCCAAAGGTTTCTGTATATTCATATCCATGCTTTTCGTACAGTTCCTCTAACTTGTCCGGGAGGCTTCTTCCCTCCGATGCAAGCTCCGCCGCCGCCAGGCACACAAGCTGCGCCGCCATGATCGCATCCTTGTCCCTGGTATAATCGCCGTACAGGTAACCGAGGCTCTCCTCGAACCCAAAAAGAAACCTGCCCTCCTCCGGATTTTCGACAAGGTGCTGCATCTCAAAGGCGATGTTCTTGAATCCCGTGAATACGTTCTTCATACGGACTGCGTAATCCCTCGCAATGTCTCCCGCTAGGGGTGAGCTCACGTGGCTCTTGAACGCAACGTAGTTTTGTCCCGCGTCCTTGTGCCTGCAGACATAATCCAGCAGGATTCCTCCGACCTGGTTGCCGGAAAGCTTGACATATTCGCCCTTTCCGCCAACCCCCAAAGCCATGACCCCGAGCCTGTCGCTGTCCGGGTCCGTGGCAAGAATCAGGCATGGCTTTGCGCCCTGCGCCTCACAGGTCAAAAGCGCCTGCTCAAATGCCGCATCATTCTCAGGGTTCGGCGCAGGGCAGGTCTCAAAGTCCCCGCTGGGCGCCGCCTGGCTTTTTACAATTATTATATTCTCCGGCGACATTCCTATATTCGCAAGCTGGCGCGGCACATAGTTCATTCCCGTTCCGTTCAGCGGGCTGTAACAGATTTTGAGATTTGCAAGGGCTCTCCTTACCTGCTCTTTTTCGCGAAGCTTTCTCGTAATTTCGTCCAGCGTGCGAAGGTAGCTTTCCTTTATATCGTCAGCTGCGCGGCGGATCTTGCCTTTTCTTTGCGTTCCCACATGGGTAAAAGGATCCGAGGCTTTCATATATTCTTCGATTATCTTTGCCTTTTTGTCATCAATTTGGTTCCCGTAGTGGTCATAAACCTTATATCCGTTATATTCTCTCGTATTGTGGCTTGCCGTAATCATGATGCCGCCGCAAAGACGCATTTTTCTGACCGCAAAGGATAGCACCGGCACCGGCGTCGGTTCCGCAAACAAATAGACATCCACCCCATTATCCGCAAACTCCTCGGATGCGACCTTCGCATATTCCTCTGAATTATTTCTTGTATCGCAGGCGATTACAAGAGCCGGCTTTTCGTATTTTTCGTTCAGATATTTGCTGATTGCGATGCTGGCTCTTCGAATCGTCACCTGGTTGATGCGGCTTGTGCCTGCCCCCATCTTTTCTCTCAGGCCCGATGTCCCAAACGCAATCTCCCTGCAAAATCTGCTGTATATTTCATCCTCGTTTCCATCTATGGCGCAAAGCTCCGCCGTCAGGTCTTCGGGCAGATTTTCGCCTCGCCATCTATTATATTCTCTATGGGCTTTTTCGGTAATATTTATATCCATATTCTCTTCTCCGCAATAATATTTTATTTTATCATATTTCACATTATTTTTACACAGGAATTACACAAAAGATTATTATAATTTGCTTGTAAATAGGAAATAGAGACAAGGAGGTCTTACTATGGATAACGAATTTGACAGAAACGAAAATTCAGGCGCGCCAGGCACGGGCGAAAATCACGATGAATTTACCCAAAATGAAAATTCTGAC
>CAVGEP010000039.1:5080-10969 GCA_963628105.1 Alistipes communis | reverse complement strand
CTTCAGGCGCAGGTGGACAAGCTGCAAGAAGAAAATAGCTCCCTCCAAAAGCAGCTGGCCGAGGCAAAATTAGAAAAAGATCAGCTTCGGCAGCTCGAGGAACTTTCGCAGGTTCTCAACTACGAATATACGAAGAAGGAGTTTAAAATAGTCTCGGCAGATGTAACATCCCTTGACGGCGCAAACTGGACGAATCTTATGACCATAAATGTCGGCACCGAGGACGGTGTCGAAGTGGGTGATGCCGTAGTAAACGGTATGGGTCTCATCGGAAAGGTTCAGGACGTGGGTAAGCACTGGGCAAAGGTAACCTCCATTATAGATGACGACAGCAAGATCAGCTTCAAGCTCGCACGCGACAGCAAACAGCTCGGCGTGGTTGAGGGTAATTCCATGGGCGAGGTTAACGGATATATGCTGGATGGAGAGTCCCTGGTATCTCAGGGCGATACCCTTATTACATCGGGACTTGGGACATATCCGGAAGGCCTCGAAATAGGTACGGTTCAGGATGTCTCATATAACAGCAATACGATGCTAAAAGAAATTAGCGTGGAGACGGCTGCTGATTTTAAGAGTATAGAAAAGGTTTCGGTGATTATATGAATATGAATTACCGGAGGGCAGCTCTGATGTTCCTGGCGGCATTTTTGACGCAGACATCGCTGCTGAATTTGTTTATGATACGAGGATACACACCGCATTTGACATTATGCCTGGTGGTGGTTCTTTCGTTCTTATACGAAAATCGGACTTATGGCATCATTTTCGGTGCAATTTTCGGATTGTTATATGATATTTGCTTTAGCAGCATAACGGGGCCTACGGCGATTTCTCTGGTGGTAGTGGCGACGATAATATTGCTCATCAAGGATTATGCGAATATTGAGAATATCATAAACATGTGGATAGTGGCGACCGTGTCCGTCGCAGCATATTACGTCCTGAACTGGGCACTTTTTTACCTGGCAGGAAACCCCATCGGCATCGTCTATATTTTGAAAAAACTGCCGGGAGAGTATATCTACTCGCTTTTTGTTATAACAATATTATATTTGGTTTTGATTAGAACTGCGGCAAAATACCGCAAAGACAGGTATTTTAGATGAACAAAAAACTGCTGAATTCCAGATTTTATCAAGTAATAGGGCTTGTGATAATCCTTATGCTTCTGCTTTGCATAAGGCTTTTTGTGCTTACGATCATTCAGCAGGAAAAGTGGGAGGCATCGGCAGAGAGCCAGAATACGAAGGAAGTTGTAACCGCAGCGCCCAGAGGGAAAATTCTCGATCGCTACGGAAGGCTGCTGGCGGGCAACAAACAGATTTTTACGGTAACATTCAATGTCAGCGGCATGGACACGCAGGAGATTAACGATTCCTGTTATTCGCTGGTTAAGCTTTTGGAAAAAAATGGCGACGAATATGTTGACAATTTTCCAATAAAGATCACGAAAAGTGGGAAATTCTATTATACCTACGATAAAGAAAAGGAAAAATGGCTAAAATCCCTGGGACTGGGCAAGGACGCAACTGCGGAGGAGGCCCTGGCGGCACTACGAAAAAAATATAATATCAGCGAGGAGCTTGACCGTTTCGAGGCGGTGGCGGAGCTGCAGGAAAAATACAGCATCTGGCCGCCGATAGTCACAAAAAGCATGATATTTTCGTATGATGCGAATAAGCAAAGCTTCATTGAGAAGTACGACCTCTATGTTATGGATACCAAAGAAGACGGGAGCCAGGTGAAGCGCACGGATCTCAACGCAAGAGAAGCCTTCATGGCCCTTCGCCAAAAATATAGCATAGACGAGGAGCTTACGAATAAGCAGGCGCGAAAGATCTTTGCGGTTCGCGAGGAAATAAAGAATATAGGATATAACAAATATCGCTCCAGCACCATCGCCAGCGGAGTATGCGACGAAACGGTGGCATATATCGAAGAAATGCAGGATGAGCTGAAGGGCGTGGAGATTGCATCGGAGTCCGTAAGGTATTATCCTAACGGCTCTCTGCTTTCCCATGTTTTGGGATATATGGGCAGCATCTCGGACTCCCAGTACGAGGAGTATGTGACCGAGAAGGGTTACAGCGCAGATGATCTCATCGGCAAAGACGGGATAGAAGCGACCATGGAATCAAAGCTGCGTGGCAGTGACGGAATCGAGAGCATCCTTGTAAACAGTGCAGGCGACTACGTGCAGACCATAAGCCGGACGGAGCCTGTGGCAGGCAAGAATGTTTATCTGACCATAGATGCGGATCTGCAAGAATATGCCGAAAGCTGCCTCGAAAAATGTATAGAAGCGGTCAAGACCGGAGGCGTCTATAAGAGCAAATATGGAAATAGGTCGGTAAAACAGTATTCGAACTGCGGCTCAGGAGCCGTGGTTGCCATAGATGTGGAGACAGCAGAGGTTCTTGCGATGGCAAGCTATCCGAACTTCGATCCGAACATATTCGCAGAGGGCATATCGACGAAGGACTGGGCCTCTGTGCAGAGCACAAACCCGAGGGACTCACTTGCCCCTACGCCGTTATACAATATAGCAACAAGCTCCGCGGTGCAGCCCGGTTCCACATTCAAGCCTATTACTGCGGTAGCGGCCCTCAAATGCGGCCTGAATCCAAACCGCAGCATTTATGACGGCAACTATATCGAGCTTGGAGGACGACGCTTCGGCTGCGCAAACTACAACAGCGGCATCGGTTCTCACGGATATGAGACTTTGATTCAGGGCATACAAAACTCCTGCAACTATTATTTCTATTGTATAGGAACGGGAATCGATTGGAACTCCAAGACCTCGCTCGGATATAACAGCAAGATTTCAATCGAAAAAATCATGGAGGTCGCAAAGGAGTTTGGCCTCGGCGAAAAGACAGGAATAGAACTTTATGAGGTTACTACGCCGCTTGCATCAAAGGAGCGCAAGATGGCATCCATGAAAAGTTCCCTTTGGAGCGCGCTCTATTATAGCGGCAACAAATACTGGCCAAAGTCCACAACAAAGGACGACGAAAAATTCAGAGAAGAAATCGATACGATAACAGGCTGGATCGAGGAAAATCCGGACAGAAGCGAGATCATAAACAGATTGAAGGAACAGACAACGGTGAAGAGCTCAAAGATAGAAACTCTCGCAGATCTGTGCAAATATTCTTACTTCAATCAGGCCGAATGGGGAACCGGCGATGAGTTTAATATTTCCATCGGGCAAGGGGATAATGCCTATACGCCGCTGCAGATGGCAAATTATATAGCGACCCTCGGCAATGACGGAAAGCGCAATCAGGTCAGCATAGTCAAGGGCATCGAAGGCGAGGGCAAAACAAAAAAGGATGACGCCTACGAAATCGATGCTGACAAGCAGGATCTGAAGACCGTAATCGAAGGCATGAAGCTGGTAGTCAAGAACGGTACGCTGGCCTCTACCTTTGCGAACTTCCCGATAGAGGTTGCAGGCAAGACAGGAACTGCCCAGAGAGACGGATATATAAACCCAAAGAATGAGGTTTCGTATGTGAAAAATTACCTTTCGGCAATCGCACCGGGGATTTCGTGGTCGCAGGTCCAAAAGCAAATGAAAAAGATGATGACAAACGATCCAATAACCTATCCGACGGAAAATGACGCGGTGGACCAGGCATTGATTACGGTAAGCAACCGCACGGTGAGCCAGTCGGATATCGACCAATACAAAGATACATACGATAACTTCGCATGGACCGTTGCCATGGCGCCTGCGGACAATCCGAAGATTGCCGTGGTAGTGCTCCTGGTGCAGGGCGGTATGTCATATAATGCAGCGCCTGTTGCACGGGATATAATCGGAGAATATCTGCAGGTGGAGGCCAAGACAAGCAAACTTGACTTGTCAAACAAAATAAACTGATGTAAAAAAGCTTTTAGGAGAAGAAGAAAATAATGGGAAGAATTATAGCAATTGTTTCAGGAAAAGGCGGAACCGGCAAGACCATGTTCGCCGCAAATTTGGGTGCCACGCTGGCGAAAATGGGCAAGCAGGTAATCCTGGTAGATATGGACTCAGGCCTCAGAAATCTCGATCTTTATCTCGGCCTGGAAAATAGGGTCGTATACGATGTAAATGACGTTATGAACGGCCTTTGCAGGATCCGCCAGGCTATAATCAAGGACAAAATGTTCCCGGGCCTGTCATTTATGGCGGCTTCTCCCAAGAGGGACGAAGGAGAGCTCACTCCGCTTCATTCGAAGGTCTTGTGCCGAAAACTGGCCGAAAAATATGATTATGTGATACTTGACTCACCGGCAGGAGTAGATGATGGACTTGATATGGTGCTCGGCGGGGCCGAAGAGGTGATCGTGGTAATCAATCCCGAAATATCCTCGATCAGAGACAGCGAACTGGTTGCAAATGTTCTGAAGTCCAAGGGCATCCAGGACATATACTATGTAATAAACAAAATAAATATCAAGCTGATAAACGCAGGCTTTGCTCCGAGCATGGAAGATGTGACACGGGGCATAAGAAGCAGGATAATCGGCTTGATAAGAGACGACGAAAATATTCATATTTCAACGAATTTGGGACTACCGGTCGTATTTAGGGAAAATACTTATATTGCCGCAAACTTCCGCAAAATCGCCGGCAGAATCGACGAAATGGACAAGATGGACTAGATGAACCGGGATGGGCATGCAAGGCTAAAAGTTTATTGCCTTGTTGTTGACTCCGACATTTACAATGATGCCGATGGAAATCATGCTGGCGATTACGGAAGTACCGCCTCCGGAAAGCAGAGGAAGCGTGATGCCTGTAACCGGCATGAGCCCCATGGTCATTGCGATATTTTCAAATACCTGAAACAGGAACATTCCCGTGAATCCGACCACGATGAGCGCGCCATAAAGGTCTACGGAATCGTGAACTATCTTCGCAAATCTCACAAAGAGCAAAGCATAGAGAAGGATAACCGCAGCGCCTCCTATGAACCCAAGCTCTTCTACAACAACAGAAAAAATGAAGTCAGACTGCTGGACCGGAATAAAGTCCAGCCCTTTTTGTGTGCCATGGAAAAGCCCCTTGCCCGTAAGGCCTCCGGAGCCGATGGCAACCTTTGACTGCCAAACCTGATAATTGCCCGAGAGGCTGAGGTTTTCCGGGTGGAGGAAGGCTTCGATTCGTTCCTTTTGATAATCGTCCAGGAATGTATATACCACCGGGATTGCCGCAATGCAAAGCAGCGCCGACTTGATGAAGACTTTGTAGTCTATTCCGGCGAAGAATACCATAAAAATCCACATAACGATGTATACCAGAGCGCTGCCTAGGTCCTCCTTGAGCACGATAAGTATGATCGGCGCAGCATATAGCACCGATTTTATCACACCGGCAAAGGAATTTAGGTCATCTCTGTGGTTAGAAAGGTATCCTGCCATGATGAGCACGAAAATTATTTTTACGAATTCAGAAGGCTGCAGCGTTGTTACTCCGAGATTTATCCAGGCTCGCGAGCCATACTGGGTGATGCCAAGGCCCGGGACATAAACGGTCAGCAGGATGAGAATCGCCGCGATATACAGATATTTTTCCAAACCGTCGAAAAATCTATAGTCAAACTGCTGTATAAAAAGCAGCATACAAAAGCCCAGAACATAGGCTATTGCCTGGATCCAAACCGGTCTACCTGCAGCGCCGAAGATTACAATGCCATCGTCATAGATGGTGCTTTCCAGCATGAGCAGACTCAAAATCCCGAGGGAGGCTACAACTATAAATATGAATTTGTCTGCGCTTTTGAGCGGACTAAAAATTTTGTTCATTTCTTGCCTTTCTTATTCTTGACATTTCATTGACTTAAACATTATAATATATATTGTATGGATATATCAAGTTTTTAATTATGT
>CAVGEP010000039.1:0-5070 GCA_963628105.1 Alistipes communis | reverse complement strand
AATTATGTAATGCATTTTTTTATTATAAAAACAACTGGAATATATGCAAAATTTGACGAAAAGGAGGTGCTATAGTGACAGGAACAATCATTACAATCGCAGTTTGCGTCGTTGCACTCATAGTCGGCGCGCTGTTCGGATATATATATCGCAAAAATGTAGGCGAAAAGGTCATCGGCAGTGCTGAGACTAAGGCAAAAAACCTGATCTTGGATGCGGAAAACAAATCCGAAAATATGAAAAAAGAAGCGGTTCTGGAGGCAAAAGAAGAAGCCCACAGGCTCAGAAGCGAAGCAGAAAAAGACGCCCGAGAAAGACGCTCGGAGCTTCAGCGTTCGGAACGTAGATTGATACAAAAGGAAGAGTCACTTGACAAAAAGATAGAAAATATCGAAAGAAAAGAAGAAAGCATTACACAAAAAGAACAATCGTTGATAAACAAACAAAAAAATCTCGACGAGATCATTTCCAAACAAATGGAAGAATTGGAGAGGATTTCGGGGTATACCGTAGAGGAGGCCAAGTCAATACTTCTTGCCAATACAGAGAAGGAAGTAAGACACGAGGCCTCTGCAATGATAAAGGAGATCGAGAGCAAGGCAAAGGAAGAGGCAGACAAAAAAGCAAAATACATCATCACCAATGCCATCCAAAGATGCGCCGCAGATCATGTTGCGGAGAGCACGGTCTCGGTAGTTCCGCTGCCGAATGACGAAATGAAAGGCAGGATAATCGGACGCGAAGGCAGAAACATCAGAGCCATCGAGACCCTGACAGGGGTAGATCTTATCATCGATGACACGCCTGAGGCAGTTATTCTGTCAGGCTTCGATCCGGTTCGCAGAGAAATTGCAAGGGTTGCGCTCGAGAAGCTAATCGTAGACGGCCGTATCCATCCTACGAGAATCGAAGAGATGGTAGAGAAGGCAACCAAAGAAGTCAATAACATCATCAAGGAAGAGGGCGAGCAGGCGACCTTCGAGGTAGGAATCCACAATATCCATCCTGAGCTTGTCAAGATCCTCGGAAGACTTAGATACAGGACTTCCTACGGCCAGAACGTTCTCAAACACTCTATCGAGGTTGCACACCTTGCAGGACTCATGGCAGGAGAACTCGGCCTTGACATCAAGCTTGCAAAGCGCGCGGGCCTCTTGCACGATATAGGCAAGGCACTCGACCACGAGTACGAGGGTACGCATGTAGATATCGGTATCGAAATCCTGCGCAAGTATAAGGAATCAGAGGCGGTTATCGATGCTATGGCATCGCACCACGGCGACTACGAGCCAAAGAGCATGGAGGCAGTGCTTATCGCTGCGGCTGACGCTCTTTCGGCAGCAAGACCGGGCGCAAGACGCGAAACGCTGGATGCTTATATCAAGCGTCTCGAAAAGCTTGAGGAGATTGCAAATACAACTCCGGGCGTAGAAAAGTCATTCGCAATTCAGGCCGGCAGAGAGATCAGAATCATCGCAAAACCGGAAGAAGTCAATGACGACGGAATCGCGCTTCTTGCAAGAGAAATTTCCAAGAAGATCGAATCGGAACTTGAATATCCGGGTCAAATCAAGGTCAATGTCGTCAGAGAGACGAGGGCCATCGACTACGCAAAATAGCTGGATTTTGAGCATTCATAGGATTATTTGGAGGCAGACTTCTGCCTCCATATTTTAACTTTGGTGAGGGGAAAATGAACGGGGAAAATTTGAACAACCTGAAGAATGTCAACAGACAGTTCTACAAGAAGCTTACGGTCGTGGGCATTCCGATGGTAATTCAGCAGGTCATCGCGGTTACACTGAACCTTGCGGACACTATAATGGTAGGCAAGGTGAGCGAAAATGCTCTTGCGGCGGTAGGAGCGGCGAATCAGATATATTTTGTCTTCGGAGTCGTGCTCTTCGGTGTCTTCAGCGGAGCGGCGGTTCACGCTGTGCAATACTGGGGCATACGCGACATTGCGAGCCTGCGCAAGATAATAGGCATCGATTATACGGTCTGCTTGGTTTTGGCAATCCCTGCCATAATCCTCGTATATTTTACGGCGCCTTTTCTCATCAGCCTTTTTTCGGATGAGCCGGAGGTTGTAGAGCTTGGAACGAAATATATGCACATTGCGTGCTTTTCATATATATTTGCGGGACTTACCTTCGTAATTTCGTACAATTCGAGGGCAATACAGGATGTAAGGGTCCCGACGGTAATAAACGCGGGAGCAATTCTTACGAATGTTATCTTTAACTATCTTTTGATTTATGGCGAATTCGGATTTCCGGAGCTTGGCGTAGAGGGCGCGGCCATCGCTACGCTCATTGCAAGAATCGCAGAGTGCATCGCCATGCACCTTTCGGTTTATCTACGCAAAGAATACCCGCTGAAAGCGACGATAAGGGAACTTACGTCCTATTCGCGGGAGCTTTTTATAAATGTTATGAAAACAGCGATTCCTGTGATAATAACCGAGGGACTTTGGGCGGTATCCGTATCGTGCATATTCGCAGCCTATGGCAAAATAAGCGCCGCGGCGTTTGCGGTTTCTCAGGTTGCCATGACGGTAACGGACTTCTTCCAGACCGTATATTTCGGACTTGGAAATGCTTCGGCGGTCCTCCTGGGCGAGGTGCTCGGACAGGGAAAGAAAAAGCTTACTTATCAGTATAGTCGAAATATCCTGAAGATCACCTGGGCCCTGAATGTCGTGATGACAGGGGTGATAATTTGCCTCAGACAGCCGATTGCCGGGATCTACGGATTTTCGCCGGAAACTACGGATATGCTCATGAAAGCGCTGCTTGTATATGCAATCGCAATGACTCCGAAAATGCTTGCATATATGATGATATGTGCGATTTTCAGGCCGGGCGGAGATACGATCTTCTGCATGTATGTTGATGTGGCATTCAATATAGGCATTCAGGTTCCGCTGGCATACATCAGTGTTTTGGCACTCAACCTGCCGCTTCATTGGGCGATGGCGGTGGTTGCCATTGCGGACGTGATAAAAATTATAATTTGCTACCAGCGCTACTTTACGAAAAAATGGATGAATATTTTTACGGGAGTCGGCGAAGCAGAAGAGGAAGATATATGCTAATTTATTTGGACAACAGCGCAACGACCAGACAATATGATGAGGTTACGGAGGCGATGGCAGATGCCATGCGTGGCACATTTGCAAACCCTTCGTCCCTGCATTCTCTCGGACTTGCCGCAGAAAAGGCAGTCAAGGAATCGCGGCACCGTTTGGCAAGGTTCATCGGGGCTATGGATGAGGAAATCTACTTCACATCGTGCGGCACGGAATCGGACAATACGGTTCTCATGGGAGCGGCCGAGGCAAAGAAGCGGCGCGCAAACAAGATAATAATTTCGGAGGTAGAACACCCGGCCATACTGGAGCCGGCCAAAAAGCTGGAAACGATGGGATACAAGGTGGAATATATCGGCGTTGACAGATTATGCAGGCTGGATTTTACCCAGCTTCAAAATGCCATAGACGAGGAGACGATTCTCATCTCTATAATGGGCGTAAACAACGAGACGGGAACCATCATGCCCATAAGCAAAATTGCCGCCCTAAAAGATGAATATAACCGCAAACACGGCACGGATATCTGGCTGCATTCCGATGCGGTCCAGGCGCTGGGAAAGATCCCTATCAGCATGGCCGGGGAATATGGCGGTGTTGACTTCCTGTCAGTAAGCGCTCACAAGATACACGGACCGAAGGGAATGGGCGCCCTCTATGTGAAGAAAGGCCGAAACCTCCCCGCATTCGTGCTGGGCGGCGGACAGGAAAGGCACATGCGCTCAGGCACCGAAAATACGCCGGGGATCATAGGATTCGGCAAGGCATGCGAAATGGCGGATATGCGCTTTGAAAAGAGGTTAGCGACCATGAGAGAGGTCAGAGGGCATCTCCTTTCCATTATACGGGAGGAAATCAGCGATATCGCCGTAAACAGCCCCGAGGACGAAGCTGCCTGCCCGTCTGTGCTGAACATTTCTTTTCTTGGAACCAGAGGCGAGGTGCTGCTTCATACCCTGGAACAGGACGGAATATATGTGTCTACGGGCTCCGCATGCGCTTCGAATCACTCGTCTGCGAAGGGCTCGCATGTCCTGAATGCGATGGGGCTTTCGCATAGGGAGATCGAGGGCGCGATAAGGTTCAGCTTCAGCGAGTTTAATACGAAAGAAGAAATGGAATATGTGGCCGAAAAGGTGAGGGCTGCGGTGATGCGGTTCAGGCGGCTGGGAAGCTTTCGGTAGCAGGTAGTGGTGTTAACAGGCAAGTCACAGAAGTGGGGCGAAAAAAGAATGTTTCCGGCATTTAGTCCTCGTCGCGGGTGATTTCTGTGGTTTCATGCCGAAAACACTTTTTCGCCCCATTGCGGATCACGTTTTATTGATAGGAAAGAAGGAAAATATATGAACGAGCAGAATATTTTGATCGTCAGGTGCGGTGAGGTCGCCCTCAAGGGCATGAACAAGCCGTATTTCGAAAGAATGCTGGCGGATAGAATAAAAAATAACCTTAAGTCTTTTCGAGGCGTCGATGTAAGGCGCAGCGAAGGACTGATTTTTGTGAGGGCAGACAAGGAGCTTCCTATCGACGCGATCATAAAGGAAGTCTCAAAGGTCTTTGGCGTTGCGTCAATAAGCAAGGCGGTAGAGGCGCCTTCTGAGCTGGATGCCATCGGCGAGGAAGCCGTATGCTATATGAAGAACCTTATCTCCGAAAGGGGAATCCAAACCTTCAAGGTCGAGGCAAAGCGTGCCGACAAGAATTTCCCGGTAAAATCGCCGGAAATCGCCAGGATCATCGGCGCAAAGATTTTGATCGGCTGCAAGGTTCTGAAGGTGAATGTGCACGAGCCCGATGTGCTGCTGCATGTAGACGTAAGGCACGATCGCTCGTATATATATGAGGGCAAAATTCCGGGCTTCGGAGGGCTTCCTCTGGGCACCAACGGAAAGGGCCTGACACTGCTTTCGGGCGGGATAGATAGCCCGGTTGCGACCTGGATGATGGCCAAAAGGGGGATGCTTATCGAGGCGGTGCAC
>CAVGEP010000038.1:0-11003 GCA_963628105.1 Alistipes communis | reverse complement strand
TGCCGCAATTTTGTTGCTGGCTGTCTATGTATTTGCCGCGCTCAAACAGCGCGAGCGCCGTAGCCAACAACGCCACGGGCGATTTTAACAAGCATTTAGTTTATTTGATTCTGCAAGCGTACTTGCACTGTTTAAGTTCGGATTTTGTAACCAGTGCGCCCTGTGCGTCGTATACCATCACGCGGGCTTTGTAGTAGTACTTCGTGTCCTTCTTTCCAGTGGTGTTGGTATAGGTTCTGTTCGTTACCTCCAACTTAGCCTTGTAGCTTGCTGCCTTCTTGGTGCTTCTGTAGAATTTGTATTTTACAGTATAGCCAAGGTCTTCGATTGCCTTAATCTCATCTTCGTCAGCTGTCAGGGTAACCTTGATGTTGCCTTTTTCGGTCTTCGCGGAGCGGGCTTTGAGTTTGAGATCGCCCACCTTCTCCTCTACATTTTTAGTTTGTTCTGCGATCACCTCATCGGCTTCTTCCTCTGCCATTACCGCATAAGTTGAGAAGTGTCCCGTCTCGAATGTGTAGGTGCCGTCGGCGTTTTTTACGCCTTTCACCTTATGATAAGTTCCGAAGTCGTCGATATAGACGCAGGCTACCGGTTTTGCGGCGAGGGTCGTATTCAGCTTTACGGTTACGGAAACGCTTCCGCCCTTAAAGTCGGTTACATTGCCCTGAGATGTTACGAGTTTCAGGTCAACCTCTACCTTGCTCTCGGACTGGGCAACGGTTTCCACAACGAGGCTAACGGTTCCGAGATCTCCTGCCTGATCCGCTACTGCCTTCACGGCTTCCGTATCTAATTTTACCTCTGCTGCGTCGGATTTGATGGTTACCGCCGCCTCAGTTTCTTTTGCGATGGCTTTGACGGTCTGTTCCGGCAGGGCAACTTCTGTTTTCGTTCCTGCCGCAGTCTCTGTCACGGTGGCTGCCGTTGCCGTATCTACAACGACTTCTTCGGATTTGTTTTCTACCGCTTTTTCCACGATTTTGCTTGCGGTTGTGGTGTCAACCGTTGCGGTGGTTGTCTTTGTTCCGTCAGTAGCGGTCTTGGTTTCCGTCTTTACCGTGGCGGTGGTGGTTGCAACTGTGGTCGTTCCGGTACTTGTAGAAGTATCCGCCCCCTTGTCCTCGGTCTTGTTGGTCACGTTGTCCGTGGTGGTTGTGGCCGTCGATGAGGACGAGCTGCCACCGGAGCGAATGCGGCTCCAAGAAGCCGTCAGGGTTACATCGCCAGTAACCGTGTAAGGATTGGCTACCTCTGTTTCTTCATTGTACCAACCGTTAAAGGTATGGCCGCTAAGGGTTGGTGTCGGGAGATTTATCTCTTTACCTTGAGTAACATAATAGTTTCTTACTGTTTTGTCCCCATCTTTTAAGGCAACGCTCTTTATCTTTTCAACATCGGCATTCCCGATGTCAAGAATGTCGTTCACGGTCAATGTCATTTCTTTGCTATCCACACTTTCCACATTGCTTGCATGTGTGGCAAAAATCTTAACTCTTCCGGCAGTGTCGGAAATATTTGCGGTCACTGTGCCTCCACCATTATTTGCTGTTCTATTCTCACCGATAATAATATCCGCGTCCAGTACCGGTTTGTTTTCCCCCGTATAATTAAATGTACACCCGCTGATGGTTACGCTTCCGGAAGCGCCCGTCTTTGCACCACGGCGAATCGGAGCCGCATACCCACATATTTCTCTATCTTTACTCTCAGCATACTGTCCGGAATTATCTAGTGCGTATTTTTTTACAGCTTCAGATGTAGCACAATCTTTAAAACTACAATTTTTAATTGTTACCGCAAGCTCTCCTGCATCGTTCTTGCAGTTAACGCCGCAGACGGTTTTTTCAAATGTGCAGTCTTCAACCAAAAGAGTGCCGCCGCATTCCTGAGAAACGCCGACAACGCCGCAAACTCCTCCGGCTTCAGAGCCTTTGAAAGTGCAGTTTTTAATGGTTGTGGTCGCACCACCTTTCATGCAGTTATACGGTATAAGTACTTCGTGTACATCCTGGCAATCCTCGAGAATAACAGTTATACTTTTTCCATTTCCTGTTTCTCCCCAAATGCCTGCCTTGCCAAGATTCTTAATCGTAACTACAACGCCGTCTTTATTCACCGCCCCAATATTCGGTTCCCAACCGGCGTTCAGGGTTGCTCCGTTTCCGTAAATTGTTATACTGGTAGTCAAACCAATGTGGTCCGCCACGCTGTCTCCCGTGCCGGTTCCCTTTATTTGCACGTCAGCATTCGGTTTGCAGTAAATCTCAGCAACTACAGCATCGCTGGCATGATCCGTTTTAGCTACGGCGATTGCATCATTGATGCTGGTATAATAAGTATTATTGTAATACACCGGTTTTTCTGTTCCGTCTTGCGAAAAACTTGCCTCGTTAACACCCTCCGGCAATGTCACCGTATTCGCTGCCGCACTGCCGGCTTTCACCGCCGTAGTTTCCGCGTTTTCTGCGGCAAACGCCATGGTCGGCATGAAGCAGGCAATCATCAACACGCTCATAATAATTGCAAAAATTTTTTTCATTTTCTTCTCCTCCTTAAATACATCTTGCAGCTTGCGCCTTTTGCACTCTGGATGTCTACTTTTTGGAAGCGTGTGTCTACTTCTGCGGGCGGGTGTAGCCACCGAAACCGTTGAAAACACGCGGGTTTTGGCATCGTGGCGCAGCTTTCCTTACCTATATGATACCCCCCCCAACATTTGTCAACCGATATATATTTACATATATGCAATATGCTTGCTCTCGCGGAGTCTGGCATTTCTCATTGTTATTCGTTATTTTTTATGCGTTAATTGCGAAAGCAAAATCCTTGAGATATTTGCAATGAAAAAGAGAGCCGAAGCCCAATATCATTTCTCGCTCGATGCATTGAACCAAAGCCCTCTGTTTGCCTGAATATTTCCGTTTGTATTCCTTTCGGCGGTTTTATATCAGCTGATAAAACAGCCCCTGCTGCGTGCTGTACCACACAAGCATTCCGTGCCCGCGTTTCGGAATGCGAATCTGCAGATCCCATTCCGGGTATGCTTTATACATATGAAGCTGATCCCCGGTGATAAAAGCAACGAAAGAGATATAGTCGTCTTTCTTCATCGGGTGTGCGCTTGTAATATACCAGTCATCCTCGACGGTTTCCACACAGATGGAAGCCGCCTTTTTTTCTTCTTCCGCGACATCTTCTCCGTTTATTTTGCGCGGCTCCATTGCTTCGAGCTTTCTGCCGCAGCACGTAATCTCGGCATTCCCCGTACACACCGTCTCATTACCGCAAATCGGACATACATAAAATCTGCTCTTTTTCATATTACCTCCCACAAAATCGTTCTCCGCAAGGCTTCCGCCAAGCACCTTTTCCATGTCAACACAGAAAAAATTTGCAAGTTCTCTCAGGAGGCTGATGTCCGGGCAGCCCGCGCCGCGTTCCCACTTTGACACGGTCTTGTCACTTATGTTCAATTCGTCCGCGAGCTCTTTCTGCGTAAGCCTGCGCTCCGTGCGCAGTTCATATATCACTTTTCCGATTTTTTCGTAATCCATTGTTTCCTCCCTCGGTTCTCCGATGTGACGTGGCCTTCGACACATCGTCTCTCGACCTTCTGCATTGATGATATAATTATACTGCCCCTGCACTCTATATGCAATCAACGCTGCGTAGAGAAGGAAACAGAGAGCCGAAGCTCTCTGTCTGCCTGTAAATATTAAATTTAGAGTATGTCTTTTCTCGTAAGATTGATTCTGTTCTGGCTGTCGATTTCGAAGACCTTGACTCTTACGGTATCGCCGACATTCATAACATCTTCTACCTTTGCGACTCTTTCTTTTGCCATTCTGGAAATGTGCAGCAGGCCTTCCTTGCCCGGAAGGATCTCGATGAAAGCGCCTACCGAACCCTTGGCGGTGCTGAGGATTCTGGTAACCTTGCCTTCATAGATTTCGCCCACTTCCACATCCTTTGTAAGGATTTCGATTTCGTGTTTGCAGGCTTCGGTGTTCGCTGCGTCCGTTCCGTAGATGGAAACAAGGCCGTCGTCGTTTATGTCGATCTTTACATCGTATTTTTCAACCAGTCCGTTGATGGTTTCGCCGCCCTTGCCGATGACGATTCTGATCTTGTCAGGATTGATTGTCATGGAGATGGCGCGCGGAGCGTACTTGGACATTTCAGGACGCGGCGCTGGGATTTCTTCGAGCATCTTGTCCATGATAAACATTCTGCCTTCTTTTGCCTGTCTCAGAGCCTTTTCGAGAATGTCGCGGGAAAGGCCGTGAACCTTGATATCCATCTGGATTGCGGTAACGCCGACTTCCGTACCGGTTACCTTGAAGTCCATGTCTCCCAGGAAGTCTTCCATGCCCTGAATGTCGCTTAAAATAGCAAATTCGGAGCTGCCGTCCTCTTTGACCCTTTCGATAAGCCCCATTGCGATGCCTGCAACCGGTCTTTTTATCGGAACGCCTGCGTCCATAAGGGCAAGGCAGGAACCGCAGGTGGAACCCATTGAAGTTGATCCGTTTGAGGACAGTACATCCGATACCACACGGATGGCATAAGGGAATTCTTCAACCGGCGGAATAACCGGAAGCAAAGCTCTCTCTGCAAGGGCGCCGTGTCCGATTTCTCTTCTGCCCGGTGAACGAGGGGATTTTGCTTCGCCTGTGGAATATCCCGGGAAGTTGTAGTGGTGAATGTATCTCTTTTCGGTCTGCTCTGTGATGCCATCGATGGTCTGGGATTCCGATGCCGGAGCCAGAGTACAGGAAGAAAGCACCTGAGTCTGTCCTCTCTTGAAAAGTCCGGTTCCGTGAACTCTCGGAAGAAGTCCTGTTTCGCAGAAAATCGGTCTGATCTCATCGCATTTTCTGTCGTCCGGACGTATGCCCTCGTCGAGGATCATACCGCGGACGGTTTCCTTTGTGATATTATAAAGCACCGAGTCGATGTCCTTCATGTTGTCCGGATAGGTTTCCGCAAAATGCTCTTTTGTTTCCACTTCTACCGCGTCCATATTATCGAGTCTTTCCAGCTTGTCAACGGTGTGGATGGCTTCTCTCATCTTCGGAGTCGCGTATTCTCTTACGGCAGCGTCGATTTCGTCAAGCGGCTTGTAAAGCTCGATCTGCATCTTCGGTTTGCCCACTTCCACAACAATCTGGTCGATAAATTCGACGATTTTCTTGATTTCTTCGTGGGCAAAAAGGATGGCGTCCAGCATATCCATTTCCGGAACTTCCTTTGCCCCTGCTTCTACCATCATGATGGCGTCCTTGGTTCCGGCAACGGTCATGTCGATGTCGGAAACCTCTCTCTGGGCAAGGGTCGGGTTGATGACAAATCTGCCGTCAACGCGTCCTACCTTCACCGATGCCGTCGGGCCATCCCATGGAATGTCTGAGATTGCGATTGCAATGGATGAACCGATCATTGCTGTAATCTCCGGGCTGCAGTCCTGGTCAACGGACATGCAGGTTGCGACAACCACTACGTCGTTGTAGAATCCCTTTGGAAACAGCGGTCTTAAGGGTCTATCCATGAGTCTTGAGGTCAGAATCGCATGCTCCGATGGTCTTCCCTCTCTCTTGATGAATCCTCCCGGAATCTTGCCAACCGAGTACATTCTCTCCTCAAAGTCGCAGCTGAGTGGGAAAAAGTCGATTCCTTCCTTTGGTTCCTTGGAGCAGCATACGGTTACATTTACGACCGTATCGCCGTAGCGCACCCAAGCCTGTCCGTTTGCCTGCTCGCAGACCTTGCCGATTTCAACCTGCAAAAGTCTGCCGCCGAGAGGATACTTAAATGTTCTGTAATCTGTAAATCTAGGCATTGTTACCTCCTTTTTTCGCGCCGCCCAGGATTTCGTATGACTCTCGGAAAAAGCTCATCTATCGTGAGTCCTTTCAGAGAGTCACATCATACTGACCGAGGGCTTTGCTTCTTTTGTTTTAGTTATTAAAAATTATTTTTATTAAAATAAAAGCGGGGTTTATTATCGCCCCGCTTAAATTTACAGTAAAACCGAAACTTACTTTCTCAAACCTAAACGAGCGATCAAAGCTCTGTATCTTTCCAGGTCATTTTTCTTCAGATAAGCAAGCATGTTTCTTCTCTGACCTACCATCTTGAGAAGTCCTCTTCTGGAGTGGTGGTCTTTTTTGTGAACTTTCAGGTGTTCGTTCAGGTCGTTGATTCTATAAGTGAGAATTGCGATCTGAACTTCAGGGGAACCGGTGTCGCCCTCTTTGAGCTGATAATCTTTGATGATCTGCTGTTTGATTTCTTTTGTAATCATGATATTCTTCCTTTCTCAATACGCCTGCTGCCGGGCTATGCGCCGGAATGTCGTCAAAGCGCAGCACAGGTAAAATTTCAACAATTCATCTTACCACAAAGCCCTCGTTTTCGTCAAGCAAAAATTTAAACTTCGCTATACTTTTCGTTGTAATTTTCGTAACAAATAGATTGTACTTTAGATTGTGCTTTTCGTTGTAGTTTTTCATTCCCTTCGCGGGCTATTCCACAATGTGCATAAATTTTTCCCGTTCCTTTTCGATTTCGACCCTGTGGAAAGGGGTGTTGATTCCCGGCATTCCGCCCGTATGCAGAAAGATAACCTTCTCCCCCTGTTTTATCTCGCCGTTTTTCACCATTTCGAGGATTCCCGCAAAGCACTTCCCGGTGTAGCAAGGGTCGAGAATCAGGGCTTCCTTTTCCGCGGCAAGATACATCGCTTCTCTGACCTCCTTGCATGGATTGTTGTAGGCGCCCTGGTCGTATTTGTCCGTAAGATCAAAATCCGCCGCGCTCACTCCGGCAGCTCTGCCCTCTGCAGGGTCAAAGCCGTAAAACCTGCAAACTCTGTCGAAATACGACTTTGCGTGATTTCTGATTCCGTCCTTGTATGGCATGATACCGATGCCCGTAAGCCTCAGCGGCAGATGTTCCATGCGTATCCCCGTGAAAAGCCCCATGTAGGTTCCCATGCTTCCCACCGTGGTAATGATTCGCGGCAGTTCTTCGCCGTCTGACGGGATTCCCGTCTCGGCAAGCTGCCCGGCGATTTCCATGGCGCACTCGTAATAGCCCAAAATTCCCAGCTCGTTGGAGCCGCCCATAGGAATGGAATATACCTTTTCTCCCGCCTCTTCATAGCGCTTCGTGACTTCGGCAACGGTTTCCTTGAGGAGCTGCCCCTCTGACTTTGCGCCGGCAGGGTCTTTTTTTCGTAGCCAAACATCACAGCCCATCATGCCGTCAAGGAGAAGATTTGCCGAAAGCTCCCCCGGATACTCGTCAACGCATACGATCGCACCCTTCATGCCGTATTTTCGCGCCACCGCGCAGGTAAGCCTGCCGTGGTTTGTCTGGGCGCCGCCCACCGTAAGCAGCAGAGTCGCCCCCTTGGCTTTCGCATCAGCCAGAAAATACTCCAGCTTGCGGAGCTTGTTGCCCCCTGCCCCAAGAGACGTCAGATCGTCCCGCTTGACGTACAGGTCTATCCCCAGCTCCTCCGACAGATTGTCCAGCCGCTCCATAGGCGTCGGAAGATGAAGAAAAGAAATTTTTTCGTGGTTAAAAAGCATCGCTTTCCCTCCTCACATACGATATATTCCTGATATTCCTGCTAGATTCATCGCTTTCTTTCTATTTTATTCCATCTGCTCTTCCAAGTCAACGATTTTGCGGCGATTTTTTCTTCCGTCAATTTGTTCTTCTTGTTCTTCAAAAAATACAGTGAAATCTTGTATACACGGTGTTGACATTGCTTTTGCAAAGTGTTACATTTGAGTTAAGGGAATGCGCTTGTCCGACAAGATTCGCGCATTTAATAATGTCTAATAAAAAGAAAAGAGGAGATTAGTAATGGCAACTTATGTTGAAAGAGTAATTGATGAGTGTAAAAAGCACAACCCGGGAGAGGTTGAATTTCATCAGACAGTAGAAGAGGTACTTACTTCGCTGGCGCCTGTTATGGACGCACATCCTGAATACGAAAAAGCAGGCTTACTCGAAAGATTGGTAGAACCTGAAAGAGGAATCACTTTCAGAGTTGTTTGGGTAGATGACCAGGGCAAGACTCAGGTTAACAAGGGCTACAGATACGAATTCAATTCCGCAATCGGACCTTACAAGGGCGGTCTCAGATTTGCTCCGAACGTATATCCGGGAATCATCAAGTTCCTTGGATTCGAGCAGATCTTCAAGAATTCCCTGACAGGACTTCCTATCGGCGGCGGCAAGGGCGGTTCCGACTTCGACCCGAACGGCAAGAGCGATGCCGAAATCATGAGATTCTGCCAGGCATTTATGACAGAATTATACAGACATATCGGTCCTGATACAGACGTTCCTGCAGGCGACCTTGGTGTTGGCGGCAGAGAAATCGGTTACTTGTTCGGTCAGTACAAGAGAATCACCAACAGATTCGACGGCGGTGTTCTTACAGGAAAGGGAATCCCTTACGGCGGATGCCTCGGAAGAACAGAAGCTACAGGCTTTGGTATCGTTTGGTACGCAGAAGAAATGCTCAAGGCAAACGGCGAAGATATCAAGGGCAAGACCGTTGTTATCTCCGGTTTCGGCAACGTAGCTTGGGGTACTGCATGGAAGCTCCAGCAGCTTGGCGCTAACCTTGTTGCTTTCTCAGGTCCGGATGGATATATCTATGATCCGGATGGAATCAACACTCAGGATAAGCTGGATACGCTCCTTGAGCTCAGAGCATCTGGTAAGAACGTCTGCGCTCCTTACGTAGACAAATATCCTAATGCTAAGTTCTTCGCAGGCAAGAAGCCTTGGGAAGTTAAGGCTGACCTTTACATCCCTTGTGCAACTCAGAACGAAGTTCAGATGGAAGACGCGAAACACATCGTTGAAAACGGCGCTAAGTTCTACTGCGAAGGCGCTAACATGCCTACGACCAACGAAGCTCTTGAATACTTACAGGAACAGGGCCTTATCGTTGGACCTGCTAAGGCTGCAAACGCAGGCGGCGTAGCTTGCTCCTGCATCGAAATGGGTCAGAACGCAAGCCACACCGTATATCAGCACCAGGATGTTTATGATCAGCTTCATCAGATCATGGTTAACATCCACAAGGCTTGTAAAGAGGCTTCCGAGAAATACTACGGCAAGTATGACCTCGTAAAGGGCGCAAACATCGCAGGCTTTGAAAAGGTTGCAGAAGCTATGATGGGCCAGGGTCTTGTATAGTACATAGATTCAAAATCAAATACAAAAACAGCAAAGAGGCGGCTTCGGAAGAAGTTCGCCTCTTTTTTATGCATATGCTTCTGCTTTACGCTCTATGCTTCCTCAAGGTTTTTTAGGTTAAACACGCACGCCTCAACAAGCTGAGAATTTTTTGAGAAAGATTCGTAGGAATCATCTTTACAATAGCCTTGGATTTTATCAATATGTTCAATCAGCTTTAGGAGGATCATTTTATTTTTCATATAGCAGCACCCCCGTTTTCCCAATTTCTCTTTCAATCCTTGATGCAGGCCCAATGTGCGAAACATCGAACAAGTCAACCTCTTTGTCAAGGGCGGCTCGAATTTCTTCTCCCAGTCCTATAAACTTCAGTCCATGCAGGTTGCTATCCACAAGCAAATCCACATCACTTCTTTTATCGGCAGTTTTCTTTCCGTATGAGCCAAACAAAATCGCACGCCTTACTCCGTTGCGGACGAAGATTGGGTTTAAAATTGTCTGAATCTCAGTGATCGAATAAATTCTGTCTGTCATGCTTTGAGCCTCCTCTCTTCGTCGTTATTATATAACATCTATGTTTAAAAGTATAGCAAAACTTGCGCCATCACATCTCGATGGTTTCGCCGATATTGGTCAAGTACAGGTAGGCTTCTTTCACTCGCTTGCCTGTGGCTGCTTCGAGTGCGCGGCGGTACAGGTCGATCTGCGTGGCGTATCGAGCTTTGATGCTCTCCCGGCGCCCGGCGAACTCGCCCTTGCTCCGCACATTCGTAGTCTTGTAATCCACAAGGACGAGTTCGCCTTCTTCTTCGAAGAAGCAGTCGATTATGCCCTGCACAATCGACCGGGCGCCTTTTTCGCCACCGCTGGCGGCATTGCCACCCGTCCTGTTGTCGGCGGCGCTGCTACCCGTGATTTTGTTGGCAGCGCTGCCTGGCCTGCTATCGGCGGCTCCACTCGTGCCGTCCTGCCCGCCACCGCTGGCGGCATTGCTGCCCGAGCTTTTGTCGGCAGCGCCGCCTGAATGGTGGCCACCGCATAAGTTTTGGTCCTCAGTTGCTCTGCCGCCCTCTGCCGCGGTCTTCTCCGCCAGCGGTGGCGGGCCTGCAGCCGGCCGTTCTGAGGTCTCTGGGCGGGCGCCGGAGGCCGGCTGTGCAGTGACTGGAGCCTGGGCGCCGCCCATCTCAATTACAAGGTTGAACGGCCGCTCACGCTGCAGGCCCAGGAAATCGGAGCTGCCGCCCACTGTTTCGGCGGTGCCTTCCTTTCCTGCGGCAGCGGATCCGTATGCGGCTGCCGCCGCACCGGCCGCCGCGCCGGCCGCCGCCATGCGGCGGCCCAGAGGCGATAGCATAAACTCCGCAATCTTCTCCCTGTCTATCGCCTCTGCCTCCTCCTCGGTCAGAAACTCGTCCTTTACCATATTGCATATAAGCGATGCTACGTACTTTTCGGTCTCTGCACGCTCCGAGGAGGAGGCGCGCGGCTCGGCAGTCTGATGCTTGGAGGCGCGCGGCCCGGCGGCGCTCGTCTTTGCAGTGCTCGCTCCTGGAGTGCACAGCTCGGGTGTCTGCAACTCGGAGGCGCGCGGCTCGGCGGCGCGCGGCTTTGCAGTGCTCAGTCCGGCAGTGCGCAACTCGGGTGTCTGCAACTCGGCGTCGCGCTGCCCGGCAGCCTGCAACTCGGCAGTCTTCAGCTCGGAGGCGCGCGGCTCTCTAGTCTGCATAGCAGCGTGGAAAGAGGCAAAGTCGATCTGTTCCAGAACCTTGTGGGTT
>CAVGEP010000037.1:0-11209 GCA_963628105.1 Alistipes communis | reverse complement strand
ACCTTGCCCCAGTCGGTGGCTTTTTTCCACCATTCGCAGGTAGCGTTGTTCATGTCCATCTTTTCTGCGAGCTTGTCGTAGTCCATCTTTCTGCCTGTGAAATCCTCAAGCTGCTTGATTGCATTCTCGATCTGGCCCCTGATATATTTCGTGGCATTTTCCTGAACCTCGTAGGTGTGATTAAATGGCATATCGAACAAAATCATCGGAATATGGAGCTTTGTCGCGATATTCTCGTACCACTTCAGAACCGTGTGGCAGATGTTCGATGAGCTGAAAATGATGTCCGGAAGCGGGATGTCCTGAGCCTCGGCATGCTGAAGGTCCACATATCCCATATTCACTCTCGCATAGGAGCAAATATCCGCGCTGTATCCGATGCCCTCGGAATGTTCGATAAACTTCATCGCTTCTTTTCTTGCACCGATTGCGGCCGCGTGGTTCTCCGGATACACCGTCGCAAGGTCCATAGCATCCAAAAGTTCGTTCGGACAAATGGATGTAGCCCAAACTACGGGCCTGCCCTCTGCTTTTGCTCTCAGTGCGTTATCATAGTGTTTTGCCGTCAACTGATTTAATAAATCCTTTGAGGTTAATTTCTTTTCTTCCATGAGCTTGCCTCCTACTTGTTTTTATAAACGGGTTTTCTTTTTTCGATAAATGCTCTCATACCTTCCTTTTGGTCTTCGGTATTGAAAAGTTTCGGCCATGCTTTTGTTTCGATTTCGATTGCCTTTTCCATATCCGGCTCCTGCACGCCTCTTGTTATAACATCCTTGACCATGCGAATTGCCACCGGGCCGCGCTTTGCGATTCTTCCTGCCATCTTCATGGCCGCCTCAAGAGCCTGGCCCTCTTCAACAACCTGGTTTACAAGACCCATCGCATACGCTCTGTCCGCGCTGACAGCATCGCCTGTAAATATCAATTCCTTTGCGAAGGCTTCCCCGCAGATTCTCGGTGCGCGGATCGTGCCGCCGGCGCCCGGGAAAATCCCAAGGGTTACCTCCGGGAATCCCATCTTTGCCGTCTTTGCCGCAATTCTGATGTCAGCCGTCAGTGCAAATTCCATTCCTCCGCCCAGTGCATATCCCTCGATGGCTGCGATAACCGGAAGCGGCATCTTCTCTATCTTGTTAAAGGTCGGAGTAAAGGAAAATACCTTTGCCCCTTCTTCGTCGCATTCTGCCATTCCCTTGATGTCTGCGCCGGCCGCGAAGTTCTTTTCGCTGTGCAAAATCACGCATCTGATATCCGGGTCAGCCTTGATTTTTTCGATTATTCCGTCGATTTCGTCCACGATTTCTCTGCTGAGGGCATTGAGTGCCTCAGGTCTTTCGATAGAGATAATCGCGATGTTATCCTCTTTTTTATAAATTGCTTGGGACATTTTCTCTTCCTCCCCGTTCTATTTGTCGTAGTCGTAGAAGCCTGCGCCTGTTTTTCTGCCGAGTCTGCCGGAATCAACAAGTCTTCTGATCTGCGGGCTCGGTCTGAATCTGTCTCCGTACTCCGCGAAAAGGATTTCGTCTACCTGCTGGTTGAGGTTGTGTCCGGTGATGTCAAGGAGTGCGAAAATTCCCATCGGATGTCCGAGACCGTACTTGCAGATCTTATCTACATCCTCTACTGAGCAAACGCCCTCTTCAACGAGACGACATGCTTCCAGATACATGCAGTGGAAAATACGATTAAGTCCGAATCCCACAACGTCTTTCACTTTTACAGGTTCCTTTTCGATGTCTGCGAGGAGCTGATATACCGTTTCCGTCGTTTCCTCGGACGTGAGGAGCGCCGGGATAACCTCTACCAGCTTCATAACGCTTGCAGGCGAGTTGAAATGCGTGCCGATGAACTGCGGCTTTCTTTCTTCAGAAACCGCTGCCGCAAGCTTCGTAATGGATATGGAAGATGTGTTGCTTGCCAGAATTGTTTCTTTCTTGCAGATTTCGTCCAGCTGCTTGAAAATGTTATTCTTAACCTCCAGTACCTCAAGCGCCGCCTCGATGATAAGATCGCAGTCTGCCATTTCCTTCATATCGGCGGTAGTATGAACGTTAGCAAGGGTTTTTTCTTTGTCTTCTTCCGTGATCTTGCCCTTCTTGATGTTCTTGTCAAGTACCGCTGCCTGTTTTACCTTACCGTTGTCTGCGAGCTCCTTGCTTACATCGCTGAGCACAGTTTCGTATCCTGCTCTTGCAAAGCAAAGTGCGATCTCCGCACCCATCATTCCCGCGCCTACAACGCCAACTTTCTTAATCATTTTCCTGTTCCTCCGTAATCATATTCCTTTGTGATATTATACTTTCGTTTGTCTAAAGGTATTCATACAGAATTCATATGCAAAAATCAAGCCAAGACTGTCAAATATTTGTCTTTCAATCAAAAAAGCCCGAAACCGTTACGATTAGACGAAATTAGCTCTCAGGCCTGTTGATATTTTGTGATTTTTCACTATATTTTTGCCTCTTGTCGATGCGTCCCGGCATCGACGAAACATAATATGCGTTTTTGCAATTTTTGCTGTTGCCGGCGTGTTGCAATTATGCATATCAGCTTGGCGGCATTATGCAAAAGGAGCATCTAATCATATGTAATATAATCTAACCATACATAATCGAGTAATCTAATCAAGTCCGTATTTTTGCAGCTTGCGCACTATAGTAGATTGGTTAACATTCAGCTTTGCAGCCATCTCTCTGGTGGAGCTGCAGCGCTGTTTTTCCCTCGCGAGAATCATCTTTTCCAGCTTATCGGTAGCCTCAGCCAGGGTCAGCGACTCCTCACCTGCAATTTGCTTGATTTGCCCGGAATTTTCGCCCTTTTCGCCGGCCACCGCCCACGGCAAGTCTTCGGTTTGCAGATATTCGTTGTTGCTTACGATTACCATATTTTCGACAACATTTTTGAGCTGCCTTACGTTCCCCGTCCACTCATGAGCTTCGAGTTCCTTGATAACATCATATGTAAAGAGCTTGTGCTGGCAATAGACCTTGTTATATTTGTTGATAAATAGATTCGCAAGGGGCATAATATCATCGATACGTTTTGACAGCGGCGGTACATTTACCTGAACCACATTGAGCCTATAATATAAATCCTCTCTGAATGTCCCCTCCTGCACCATCTCTGCCAGATTCTTATTTGTGGCAGCTATTACGCGGACATCGACATTTTTGGCATCGATTCCTCCAACCCTGCGTACCTCCTTGGTTTCGAGGAAGCGCAGCAGCTTGACCTGAAAGTCCAGCGATGTCTCGCCGATTTCGTCCAGGAATACCGTGCCGCCCTCCGCAGCCTCTATCAGGCCCTTCTTACCGTTTTGCATCGCTCCCGTAAAGGCTCCCTTTTCGTATCCGAAAAGCTCCGATTCCAGAAGCTCGAACGGGATTGCCCCGCAGTTTATGGCTATGAAGGGCTTATCGCTGCGCATGCTGTGACGATGAATGAACTTGGCGACCTCTTCCTTACCGACGCCGGAGTCCCCAAGAATCAGAACGTTTGCCTGGAAAGGGGCTACCTTCTCGGCAAGGGTCAGCACGTCTCTCATGCTCTTGCTGGCGGCAACAATACCGCCGTCGCGCTCAAGATCCTCCTCGTTATAGTAGGCATACCTGTCGCTGTAGAGCTGCTCCCTCTTTTTTGCCATCTGGAGTTCTTCCGTCAGGTTATATATTTCCGAGATGTCCCTGGCATTTATGACAATTTTCTTGATTTCGCCCTTTTCGTCGAATATGGGTTTGCCGGTTACCATGATATGCCTTCCGGATTTTACGACCTGGCGCTTCGAGACGGGTACTCCGTGCTCGGCTACCAAATAGGCCACGGAATTGGGCATCCAAACCGGATTTATGAGATCGCGCATGGATTTGCCCTCAAGATCCGACTTTTTGATTTCGGCAACCCTCTCATAGGAGTCATTGACATACAGCACCTTGCCTTCCTTGTCCGTCACAAGGATCCCGTCAAATGAGCCCTCCAAAATTTCTTTTAGCTCCTCAACAAGCTTTTTTTCGTATTCGAAATCCTTTTTTTCGTTCATGTCATACCTCGGATTTGTCCTTTTTGCAAAATTCTTATGTAGATCAAACTTATACTTTATTATTTTAACACAAAATTGTCCAAATGTATATTACCAATATGTTAACAATTTATTTTCTCCAAAGCGAAAAACCGCGTTTACTTTAGGGTAAACGCGGAATTCCGGATGTGTTTATTTTGTATATGTAATAATAAAAGGATGCCTAAATTTATGAACTATATTGAACTTTTCTTAGTGGTTTTTATTTTACAGGTAAAGCATTCCTGCATTTTTGCAATATTCGTACCAGTCCTTTTCGAGCTGTTCTCTGAATTTCGGATGCGCAATCGAAATCAAAGCTTTCGCTCTTTCCTTGATCGGCATGCCGAAGAGGTCAACCGCACCGTATTCGGTTACTACCCAGTGAACGTCCTGTCTGGTTGTGGTTACCGGGGTGCCCGCGCCCAGGCAAGCTACGATTCTGGAAACCTCGCCGTGCTTAGCGGTAGACGGAAGCGCGATGATCGGCTTGCCGCCCTTGGACTGCTCTGCGCCTCTCATGAAGTCGAGCTGTCCGCCCACGCCGGAGAATACCGATGTGCCGCGTGTGTCCGCATTGACCTGGCCCATGCAGTCAACTTCCAGGGCAGAGCAGATTGCAACCACCTTGTCATTTTGCGCGATGATGCCTACGTCGTTTGTGTAGTCAACCGGCTTGAGCTCAATCAGGTTATTGTGGTCAACATATCTATACAGCTCCTTCGTTCCCTGTACGAAAGTAGCGACGATCTTGCCCTTGTTGATGTTCTTTTTCTTGCCGTTTACCACGCCTGCCTTGATCAAAGGAATGAGGTTATCGGTAAATACTTCTGTATGTACGCCAAGGTCCTTCTTGTCCCCGAGGAATTTCAGGATTGCGTTCGGAACGCCGCCCTGACCCATCTGCAGGCACGAGCCGTCTTCGATGAGCTGTGCGATGTTATATCCGATCTTTTCTACGACCGGATCGTCGGATGAAATCGGATCGATCGCATAGATGTCCTCGTCATGTTCTACAAAGAAATCGATGTCGGATACGTGCACCATGGTATCGCCGCAAAGGTAAGGCATATTTCTGTTTACCTGGCAGATGGAAACTCTTGCTGTTTCGATGCAGGCCTTTGCCTGGTCGCAGCAGGTTCCGAGGTTTACATAACCTGATTCATCCGGCGGTGTGCAATAAAGCATGGTAACATCGCAGCCGATCTTCTTGTCGCGCATTGCCTTTGGCTGTGCGTAGAAATGCATCGGCAGGAATTCGCCTCTGCCTTCCTGAACGCAAGCTCGTGTATTCTTGCCCAGGAAATAGCATACCGGCACAAAATGTCCATGGTACTTAGGGTCCGCATAAGGTGCTTCACCTACGTTCAGGCCCTGCAAAATGCCTACATTCTCCAGTTCCATTCCTCTGGATTCGCACAAAACCTTCATCAAATATCTCGGTTCTGCACAGTTATGACCGGGAACCACCATGTCCCCGCTTCTTACCTGTTTAACGGCTTCTTCTGCCGTAACCAGTTTGCTCTTATATATTTCTTGCCATTCCATTTTATTTTTTCCTTTCAATTTATCTTTACGTCAATTCATACGTAAGCCATTTTGCTTATCTCATAGCAAGGGTAACATCGCCCGTGCAGGCAAGCACGCCCTTGGTAAATACCTGGCAGGTGCAGGTTACAATCGCCTTTTCTTTTCTTTCTTCTGCGAAAAGAGCATGGGTCTCAAGAGTGTCTCCCGGCAAAATCTTTGCCATGAAGCGCACGTTGTTTACCCCCAGGAAAAGAGGTGTTTTGCCTGCATATCGCTCAGCGGACAGAATCAAGATATCTGCCGTCTGAGCCATGTTTTCCACCGTATATACTCCCGGAAGCACCGGATCCCCCGGAAAATGTCCCTTGAAGATCTCGCGCTCAGGGTCGATATACCAGGTGGTCGTGATGGTATGTTCAGGTTCCATCTGCACAACATTGTCCACCAGCAGCATCGGTTCTCTGTGCGGAATAACTTTTTTTACATCATCTGTCGTCATTAAAACTTTATCCATGATTTTCTACCTCCGGTCTCTAACCTTCGTAAACATTTTCGATCAGGCACGAAACGCCCAGACCGCCTCCGCAGCAGCTGGAGAACATACCGTATTTGCCGCCTCGTCTGATAAGCTCCTTCATGGTGAAGATGCAGACTCTTGCGCCGGAAGCTCCGTTCGGGTGTCCGAATGCGATTGCGCCGCCGTTCGGATTCCAGTTTTCCATATTCATCTTTTCGCCCGTGATATTTTCCATCTCTTTGATTACGGAAAGGTTCTGAGCAGCAAAGGCTTCGTTGCATTCGTATACATCGATGTCGTTCATCTTCAGTCCCAGCCTATTCAGGATCTTTGTATTGGAGAATGCAGGTCCGATGCCCATTTCCTTAGGATCAACGCCTACATCGAGGCCATAAATCCATTTTGCCATCGGCTTATATCCCAGTTCCTCCGCTTTTTCCTTTGTCATCATAAGTACAAATGCCGCGCCGTCGTTCATTCCGGAAGCGTTACCTGCGGTGGTTACTCCGCCCGCATTAACTGGTCTGAGCTTTGCAAGTCCTTCCATTGTTGTATTTGCACGTGGATGTTCGTCGGTATCTACGACTACCGTTTCGCCTTTCTTGGTATATTTTACCTCTACCGGCATGATTTCGTCCTTGAAATATCCCTTTTCCATTGCCGCTGCAGCCCTCTGCTGGGAACGGAGCGCGAATTCGTCGCACTGCTCCCTGGTAATTCCCCATTTGACTGCCATGCCGTCGGAAATTTCGATCATGGACATGTTGTCCTCATCTGTCGGAGCGAGCCTTCTCGGCGCTGCTGTAGGCGGATGATCCTTGTATGGTTCTACGGAAGCCGGGAATTTGTAATAGTCCTGGCTGTGAGCTTCTGCTCCGCCGCAAATCGCAACGTCGATGATGCCTGCCTGAATCTGCAGAGCCGCGTTGTTGATGCAGGCGATGGATGAACCGCACTGCATTTCGATGAAGGTTGCGGATGTCTCGTACGGAAGCTCTGCGATGAGCGATGCATATCTTGCGAAGTTATGTGTGTTAACATCGCCCGATGCACTCCCTACGAATACCGCATCGACCTTGCCCTTGTTCAAAATATCGGTCTTTTGGCAAAGGCCTTTGATTGTCATTCCGGCAAGCTGCACCGGCGTGAATGGTCTGAGCGCTCCTCCCATTCTTCCGAAAGCTGTACGCATACCGTCTACGATGACTACTTCTCTCATTTTCGTTCCTCTTTTCTCTTACTATCAATTATCATTTATTATCAAATTTGCCGAAAATCTTTCATCAAGCACCTACTCCCGGGTTTTGGGAATTTCCGGTTTTTTCTTTGGGTTTTTCGGTTTCTTTTAATATTTCTTAGTCCCAAAGCGCCATAATCTCAGGGATTACCTTGTAAAGGTCGCCTTCGATTGCGTAGTCTGCAAGGGCCATCATCGGACATTCAGGGTCTTTGTTGATTGCTACGATGATCTTGGAATTTTGCATTCCTGCCTGGTGCTGGATTGCGCCGCTGATTCCGCAAGCAAAGTAAATTTCCGGCTTAACGGTGGTTCCTGTCTGACCTACCTGGTGGCTCTGGTCGATCCAGCCTGCGTCAACTGCCGCACGGGAGGCTCCTACCACGCCGCCTACTTTGTCTGCTAATTCCTGCATGAGCCTAAAGCCCTCGGCATCTCCGAGACCTCTTCCGCCGGAGCAGATAATCTTTGCGTCTGTCAGGGAAACAAGTTCCTTTGCAGCCTTTACTACGTTGAGAACCTCTACATTGATGTCTTCCTTTGCGAGTTTTACGTCAACAACCACGATTTCGCCCTTTGCGCCTTCTTCTTTTTCTCTCTTTGCCATAACGCCCGGTCTTACCGTTGCCATCTGCGGACGGGTATTCGGAGTTACGATGGTGGCCATGAGGTTTCCGCCGAATGCAGGTCTTGTCTGCTTGAGTCCCGTGCTCTTATCCTCTCTGTCAAGTCCCTTGAGGCTTGCAGTGGTGTTTGCTTCCAGATAGTCCATGTAGTTGCCTACGTTGATGTCAAGTCTTGTGCAGTCTGCGGTAAGGCCAGTGTTTAGTCTTGCTGCGATTCTCGGTGCTAAATCTCTTCCGATATGGGTTGCGCCGAAAAGGACGATTTCAGGCTTGTATTCGTTAATTGCGTCGGTGATGACCTTTGTATATCCGTCTGTAGTGTATTGTCCCAGCAGCGGGTCTTCCAGGAGATATACGCTGTCTGCGCCGTATTCAAAGAGTTCTTCTGCAAGGTGGTCTACCTTGTCGCCGACCAGAACTGCGCATACCTTGGTTTTATCGCTGATTTCTCTGGACAGTTTATGACCTTCGCCTACAAGCTCCAGCGCTACATTCATCAGCTTTCCCTGTCTCTGCTCTGCAAAGACCCAGATGTTTCTGTATTCTTCAAAATTTGCCATGGTTTTCTTCCTCCCCTTAGATTATGTGTTTTTCTTTCAAAGCACTGACAAGATTTTCTGCTTTTTCCTTCGGGGTATCTCCTGCTACGCTTACCCCGGCTCCCTTTGGCTTCGGTGTGAAGGATTTGAATACGTTTGTCGGGGAGGCTTTTAGTCCTACTGTGGTTAAATCAACTCCGATGTCTGCCGCGTTCCAAACCTTGATGTCCTGCTGAGCCGCCTTGAGGATTCCCGGTACGGACATATATCTCGGTGTGTTGAGATCCTTGATGCAGGTAAGAACGCAAGGAAGCTTAACTTTGAGTTCTTCGTAGCCGTCTTCGAGTGCACGCTTTACGATCGCGTGATCTCCTTCCAGCTTAAATTCCTTTACATAGGTTACCTGAGGGATTCCCAGCTTTTCTGCCATCTGCGGGCCAACCTGCGCTGTATCTCCGTCGATAGCCTGTCTGCCTGCGAAGATAAGGTCGTATCCGCCGACTTTCTTTACTCCTGCCGCTACTGCGTTTGAGGTTGCCCATGTATCTGAGCCGCCCAGGGCTCTGTCGGAAAGGAGAACCGCATCGTCTGCGCCCATTGCAAGGCATTCTCTGAGCATTTCCTTTGCCTGAGGAGGCCCCATGGTAACTACTACGACCTCTGTATCAGGCTGGCTGTCCTTTATCTGAAGGGCCTGTTCAAGAGCGTTTGCATCGTCTGGATTGAGGATGCTCGGCACGCCGTCACGGATCAATGTGCCTGTTTCCGGGTTAATTCTGATTTCGGTTGTATCCGGTACCTGTTTTACACATACTACTATTTTCATTTTGTTCTTCCCTCCTACAGTCCCATATTTCCGGAAATTACGATTCTCTGAACTTCCGATGTTCCTTCGTAGATTTCGGTAATCTTTGCATCTCTCATCATTCTTTCAAGCGGATAGTCGTTTGTATATCCGTAGCCGCCCAGTGCCTGGAGGGCCTTGGTTACGCTCTTGTTTGCGTGCTCCGAGCAGAAAAGTTTTGCCATTGCGGCTTCCTTTGTATAGCGCACGCCATTCTGTTTCTTTTCCGCTGCATCGTAGATGAGAAGTCTACCTGCTTCGCAGCCTACTGCCATGTCGGCAAGTACGAACTGGGTGTTCTGGAATTTGCTGATAGGTTTTCCGAACTGAACTCTTGCCTTTGTATAGTCGATGGCTTCCTGCATTGCCCCCTCTGCGATTCCCAGTGCCTGAGCTGCGATTCCGATTCTGCCGCCGTCAAGGGTCTGCATTGCGATCTTAAAGCCTTTGCCCTCCTGTCCCAGAAGGTTTTCCTTTGGCACGATGCAATCCTGGAATACGATTTCCGCTGTCGGGGAGCCGTGAAGTCCCATCTTAACCTCGTGCTTACCTACCGAGAAGCCCGGGAAGCTCTTTTCTACGATAAAGGCGCTGATCCCGTGGTTGCCCTTGCTCTTATCGGTCATTGCAAATACTACGAAAATATCTGCCACATAACCGTTTGTGATAAAGATCTTGGAGCCGTTAAGCACATAATGATCTCCCTCGAGTCTTGCTACGGTCTGGCCTTTGGACGCGTCGGAGCCTGCGTTCGGCTCGGTGAGTGCGAATGCTCCCACATGGCGGCCTGTTGTGAGCATAGGAAGATATTTTTTCTTTTGTTCTTCCGTGCCGTTTGCCATGATCGGGTCGCAGCAGAGTCCGTTGTGGGTTGCAACGATGTCCCCTGTGGACGCGCAGTATTTTGAAAGCTCTTCAACTGCCAGTGCCGCGGAAAGCACATCTGCTCCTGCGCCGCCGTATTCCTTCGGTACGCACATACCCATAACGCCGTAGCGGAAAAGCTGATCGATCGTTTCGGCCGGGTACTGTGCCATGCGGTCGGTTTCCGCTGCGATCGGTTTCACTTCGTTTTCTGTGAATTCACGGACCATTTTCTGGATCATCTTCTGCTCCATGGTTAATTCCAAGTTCATTGTTGTTCCTCCGTTTCGTATCTTGTTTTCTATCTGTTTCTGTCAGCTGGAAATGCTGTCTTGCTTACTTTTTAAAGTTTGCCGGTCTTTTTTCAATGAACGCGGTCATGCCTTCCTTCTGGTCTTCGTCTCCGAAGCACATCGCAAACAGTTCGTTCTCGATGGCGATTCCGTCGTCGATATCGACCTGCATACCGCGATCGATGCAAGCCTTCGAGTATGTGACGGCAGTTCTGGAGTTCTTCACAAAGGATCTTGCCATTTCCACAGCTTCCTCCATGAGGGCTTCCGGTGCATAGACATGATTGACCAGGCCGATCCGCTCGGCTTCCGCCGCATTGACCATCTTACCGGAAAAGATCAATTCTTTGGCCATCGCTGCACCGACTCTGCGCGGCAGTCTCTGGGTACCGGAGAATCCCGGGGTGATGCCCAGACCGACTTCCGGCTGTCCGAATTTTGCTTTCTCGGATGCTAAGATGATATCGCAGGCCATCGCGATCTCGCAGCCGCCGCCAAGCGCGAAGCCGTTGACTGCCGCGATGGTCGGGAATTCGAGTTTCTCGATGCGGCGCATCAGTGCGCTGCCTCTCTGCCCCCATTTCCGGCCGCCTGCCAGATCCAGCTTGGACTGTTCGACGATGTCTGCGCCGGCAACAAAGGATCTGCCTTCTCCGGTCAGGATCATCGCCGCAATGCTCTCATCCTGCTCGATCTGCG
>CAVGEP010000036.1:0-11720 GCA_963628105.1 Alistipes communis | reverse complement strand
GCTTCGCCCGGAAGCACCGCATAGCTTTCTGCAAAAAACTCTCCCCTCTCCGCACTGCTCAAAATAGTTTTGTTTCCCCACACATCGTCGCTCTCTATAGTGACGCTTCCTTCCATAACCAGTCCCATCTTATCGGTAACATCGCCCGCATGCAGGATGATGGCGCCCTTTTTGAAATTTTGTTCACTTGCACGGAGAAATTTCAGGGAATCCGCAAGCTCCCTTTCGTCCATTCCTCGAAAAATCATGGTTGTCTTAAGAAATTCTATGTTCATATATTATCCTTTCATGGCGTGGCTATAACCACATGCGTCATAGGCCTATTTTAATATAACTGCCCCGGAAAAGCAAGCGGGAGCTTTCTCCTGTTTTTTGTTGACTTGTTTTGCCGGATGTGTTATATTGTCCATAGAAAGGTGTTTCTACCGAGCTTCTGCTTATGGCGGGAGTAAGGTAGAATCACCTTTTCTTATACAGGCGCCGCTTTACCAAACGCATAGTAATGGGGCTCCCGGGTTCGATTCCCCGATGCATAATATAAGCAACAGAAAAGAGGCAGATGTTGACTGCCTCTTTTCTGTTGCTGGTGACTCATCGGGGAATCGAACCCCGATCAACGCCTTCGGAGAGCGCTACTCTATCCGTTGAGCTAATGAGCCGTGTTATGTTGGGCTGCGGGAATTTCTTTTCGCAGCCCTTTTAGTATACCTTTTTTTCTGAAAAAAGTAAATATCTATATCTCAATTATGTATAATTTTTTCTCCGGGTCTGATGGCAGACGGATGCTTTTGTGCTCGCCCTCGCGAATTTGTATCCTGCCTTCGCATTTCTCGTCCTGTAAGAGGGAAAATTGCATTTTCTCCTCTGAGAAGCGTTTGATTGAGGTCGCCAGAGCCACCGGACTCTTGTCGCAGCATATCCACCTGCGCCCAAGCTTTTGCGCGGCAGCAGCACTCGTGCCGCTTCCACAGAAAAAATCACAAACGATATCGCCCTCTTCGCTTGCCGCCTCGATAATCCGCGCAAGCAGCGCCTCGGGCTTTTGGGTAGCATATCCGGTGCGCTCCTTTGAGGTTCTGCCGACCATATCGATGTTCCAGACATCTTTCATGTTGACCAGCGTATACCAGCCCACATCGTCGCAGAATTCCTCAACGCCCTTGAATTTGTATGGCCTCAGCCCCCTGTTATATGACTTCTCTTTTGGCAGTCTCAGGTAGTATTCAGATGATTTTCCGTAGACGAGTATGTTGTCGTGCTTTCTTGCGAAGTGTTTTTTCGTGCTTCCTCCGGATTTGTACTGCCAAATAATCTCGTTTATAAAATTTTGGTCGCCAAAAATCTCATCCATCAGGATTTTGACATAATGAGCGCTATGCCAGTCCAGGTGCACCCATACACTTCCGTCCTCCGCAAGCAAATCCCGTATGAAGAGCAGCCGCGAGGCAATCATGCGAAGATATTCCTCCATGCCCTTTTCCCAGATGTCCTCATATGCAATGTGCTTCACTTTTTTTCCGTCGTCGGATACGGAAATGGTCGCCATGTAATTTGCCTTGCTAAAAAACGGTGGATCGATGTAAACAAGCTTCACCTTGCCGCGCAGATTTCTCTCGTCTATCAGATATTTCATGAAAGAAGCATTGTCACAAAATGCGAGAATATTATCACTGCCGCCGAATCTATCTGCTAATTTCATTTCTGTAACGGCCGCGGCCTTTGTTTGCTCATACTCTGCCGTGCTTTGGTCCATAATTTGCGCAAGGCTCTTGATTAAACTCATATGTAGCTACTTCCTCTCACGAAAATCTTGCGCCGATGGCCGTATTATCCCGTGGCCCTATTATCCGGTGGCCCTATTATATGGAATTGTTGTAACCCCATTCTTCCTGCCACTGCGCGTTTATCTTTTCGATTTCCAAATTTCGTTTTACCTTTTGCGTCGTCGTCTTTATCATCGGTTCGTCGGTGAGGATAAAATGATGGATCGCCTTGTATTTTGGCATGCTTTCGTTCACCTTTGCAAGATCCCCTCGAACGATTTCGGCTAATTCTTCGAAGCTGAGCCCCACATTATCAAGATAGTCCGATTTGTATACGATTTTTAGCCAAAGGACAAGCTCGTTGTGTTTTTCTCTGGTAAAAATCATGGATTCCTCGGTATAAGGCAAGGCGTCTATCATGCTTTCGATCTCCTCCGGGAAAACGTTCTTGCCGTTCTTCATCACTATGACGTTTTTCTTTCTGCCCGTAATCCACAGATGCCCTGTAGCATCAAATTTGCCCAAATCGCCCGTATAGAAGCGTCCGTCCTTGATAACCGCCGCGGTTTCTTCCGGCTGGTCGAGATATCCAAGCATTACATTCGGACCCTTTACGACGATTTCGCCAATGCCGTTTTCGTCCCTGTCTTCTATGGTAACCTCAACGCTCGGCATCGGCTTTCCGACCGAGCCTGCCGCAAGGTCTTCCGGCCTTTCGGCCGCCACAACCGGGGAGGTTTCCGTAAGACCATATCCCTGGATAGTCACGATTCCAAAATCGTTGAGCCCTGCCGCGGTTTCCGGAAGGAGCGGAGCCGCTCCGCATATTATGAGTCTGAGGCTTCCGCCTACGCCTTCTATGACCTTGTTGAAGAGCTTTCTTCTCATCCAAAGACTGCCAAGTCCCGGCTTTTTCGTCAGGCTGCGCGCAAATTCGACTTTCTTTGTCATGTCCTTTTTTTCTATTTCGCGCCAGATCTTCTTGTACATATTTTCGATCAGGAGTGGTACGCCAACGAAAACGGTTACGCCGTATTCTGCCAAATTCTTCGATATATATTTTAGGCCATCACAAAATACGCTGCATGCGCCGGATGCCATAAATACCAGCACCCCTACAAGCCCGAAGCTGTGGTGCAGCGGCAGGAATGCCATGTTCACATCCCAATGATAGAACTTTTCGTAGCATTGCATATCGCGGATATTGCTCATTATATTGCCATGGCTGAGCATAACGGCCTTGGACATCGAGGTTGTTCCCGAGGTGAAGAGGATAACCGCAATATCGTCTGCCTGAATTTTTGCGTCGGAAAACTCCGTGCTTCCCGCTATGAGCGCATCTTCACCCTGCTTCTTGAGCCAGGTCAGCTTCTCTTTGTCTCCTGCCATCTTGTATAACTTTGGCAGCCTCGCCTCCGGATTCCTTGCGATTTCTTCGATCGCCTCTCTTGCGAGGGCTTCGTGCTTTTCGTCGCAGAATATCGCATCTGCGCCGCTCCGTGCAAGGCAGCTTGCAAGCTCCGAAGCGCTGAAGCCCTTATCAAACGGCACCGCAACGCCTCCGCCGCATACGACCGAGAGGAATACGCAAAACCAAGGATAACTATTGTCGCCGATTATAGCCACACGCTTTCCCGCGAGTCCCTCTCCATAAAGCCCCGTTCCCAGCCTGCGTATCTCAGTCAAAAGCTCGAAGAAAGAAACCTTGCGAATCTTGCCATTTTCTTTGACCATGAAGGCCCTCTCTCCGGGGAATTTTTCCGTAACGAGATTGAGCATCTCCTTGAGAGTTTTTCCCCTATTTATAAAAGGTTTTTTGTTTTGCATTCTTTTGCGTCCTTTCGAATGTCTTCTCAAATATATTTTCAAATAGATATTCGAATGCCGTTAGGGGCTTTCGAATAAGCTTTGATTTTATCTAGTATCGAATACTAGATGCGCTATTATTATATAGGAGATATCCGATTAAGTCAACTCTATCCAGCTTATGAAGCGCCTTCTTCACCAAAGCTTCATTTTCCTTCTTGTGATAGTGCATGAGCGCCCGCTGCATTTTTTTCTCCTCCATGTCCTTTGCCACATATACAGGCTCCATGGTGAACGGGTCAAGCTCCGTGTAATACATGCAGGTTGCAAGGGTGCCCGGAGTCGGATAAAAGTCCTGCACCTGATCCGGTATGAAGCCGTATTTTTTCAGGAATACCGCAAGCTCCGCCGCCTCGCGAAGCCCGCAGCCCGGATGTGAGGATATCAGGTAAGGAATCAAATATTGCTTGCGACCGAGCTTTTTGTTCATCTCCTTATACTTCCTGTCGAAATCCAGGAAAACATCTATATCCGGCTTTTTCATGTAATACAGCACTTTCGATGATGCGTGTTCCGGCGCCACCTTTAGGGTGCCACTGACATGGTACTTGCATAACTCCTCGATAAATTGATCGGCTTTTGGGTCTGCCATGAGGTAATCGTAGCGAATTCCGGAGCGTATAAAGACTTTCTTCACGCCCTCGATGCCTCGCACCGCCCGCAGGACTTCCAAATAGTCGCTGTGATCTACCTTCATATTGCGGCAAACCTTCGGATACAGGCAGTCCTTATTGGGACAAACTCCCCGAACCAGCTGCTTGTCGCAGGCGGGAAAGCGGAAATTCGCCGTAGGCCCGCCGATATCGTGAATGTAACCCTTGAAATCCTTTTTCTTTGTCAAGGCCTCCGCTTCTCTTACGATGGCTTCCTTGCTACGGCTTCTGACCTGCCTGCCCTGATGATATGTGATGGCGCAGAAACTACAGCCTCCGAAGCAGCCCCGGGAGCTTACTATGCTGAACTTGATTTCTTTGAAAGCGGGGATTCCACCTTGAGCGTCATAGCTTGGATGCCACTCGTTTTCGAATGGCAGGTCGTATAAATCGTCAAGTTCGTCTCCTTCGAGGGGCGGCTGAGGCGGGTTCTGCACAACATAGACCGTGTCCGTATATTTTTCCACCATGGCTTTTGCCGAAATGTAATCCTGATTTTTGTACTGAATCGCAAAGCTCTCTGCGTAGGCCCTCTTGTTTTCGCTGATTTCATCAAAGGGCGGAAGCATTATGGCGTCTTCCATCCCCGGCAGTTCAAGGTCCTTTGCCCTGTAACAGGTTCCCCGAACCCATGTAATATCTCTTACGGCGATACCGCTGTCCAGAGCCTCGGCTATCTCAAGCACGGCTCTCTCCCCCATGCCGTAAATCAGCAGGTCAGCCTTTGAATCCAGCAGCACCGAGCGTCTTACCCTGTCGCTCCAGTAGTCATAGTGTCCGAATCTTCTTAGGCTGGCTTCCAAGCCGCCGATGATCACGGGCACATCTTTGTAGGCATCCTTCGCCCTATTGGCATAGACGATCACAGCCCTGTCGGGCCGCAGTCCCGCCTTGCCTCCCGGCGCGTATTCATCGGTTTTGCGCCTGTGCTTGAACACCGAGTAGTTGTTCACCATGGAGTCCACCACCCCGCTGTTTATGAGGAATCCCAGCCGAGGCTTTCCGAATACGCGAAAATCCTCAGCCGATTTGTAGTTCGGCTGAGGCAGTATCGCAACTTTATATCCGTATCGCTGAAGCAGTCTTGCTATGATCGCGGTGCCAAAGGAGTGGTGATCAACATAGGCGTCCCCCGTAACCAGAACAAAATCCGGCTGCTCCCAGCCTCGCTCTTCCATTTCCTTTTTGCTTATCGGTAAAAAGCTCATCTTTTTATCGTTGTCCTTTGTCATAAGGTATGCCTTCTGCCTTCGGCACCCTGGAATTTTTAGAAGTAAATGCCAGAACAATCAGGGTAATGACATAAGGCAGCATTCTGTAAATATATGGGCTTACTCCGATTTCCGCCAGCATATACACCCCGTCCCCGTTGATGTCAAGGGAGCCGTAAATGGCAGCTATGCACTTGAATAAGCCGAAGAGAATACTTCCCAGGGCGATGTTAAGCGGCGTCCAGTTTCCGAAGATCATAACCGCAAGGGCAAGGAAACCGTAGCCGGCAACCTCCCCTGTGGATGTGCAGTTTGCGGTGGTCATGGAATAGGTAAATCCGCCTACCCCCGCTAAAAATCCCGAAAGTCCCACGCCCAGATATCTCATCTTATGTACATTGATCCCCAGGGAGTCCGCCGCCTGAGGGTTCTCCCCGCAGGAGCGAAGCCGCATTCCCGTTTTGGTCTTGTAAAGGAAAACGGAAACCGCCACGAAAATAAGGATGCACACATAGGTACTCGGATAAACCTTATTGATAAACAGGTCGAGGAAAGCTCCCCAGCTGTAGTCCTTCGGCAATCCAAAGGTGGACGGGCGAATCATGAACCAGCCCGCAGCGCTCCCCGTAGCCATTCCCAGGGTGTTTTGCTGTGCAATCATGTAGATGAAGAAAAGCACAACCGCAGGAGCCAGCATATTCAGCGCCGTACCGCCGATGGTCTGGTCGGCTCTCAGCTTTATGGCCGAAAAGGCAAGGAGCATGGAAAATGCCGTTCCGCAGACCCCTGTAAGAAGCAGCGAGATTATCATAACCAGCTGCCCCTCATCCTGTGTGAAGCCCATCCCCTGGAGCATTCGGATAAAAATAACTCCGATAAAGGCTCCGAAAATCATGATACCTTCAAGGGCGAGGTTGATTACGCCGGAACGCTCCGCACAGACGCCTGCCAAGGCGACGATCATAAGCGGAACAGCGTAAAGCATGGTTTGCTGAATCAAAAATACCATTATCTCTTACCTCCTTCCGCCGCGTCTTTCTTTTTTTTCCTGCTTGCCATGAGCAATTTGAAGAACAGGGCAAATGCAGAAAGGTATACGATGGTGGCTATGATAATGTCCGCAATATACTCGTTGTAAGCCGTCAGGTATTTCAGCTGAATACCCGCCACATTGAGCATGGACATGAAAATTCCCGTAAAGATAACGCCAATCGGGTGATTTACCGCCAGCAGCGCCACCGGAATGCCGTTGAAGCCGTCCGACGGCAGCGACATATAGGTAGACCAATAAAATTCCGTGTTGCCCGAAAGGTAATAGAGGCTTCCTCCCGCCGAGGCAAGAGCCCCCGCAATTACCATGGACAAAATGATATTTCTCTTATCGTTGATTCCTGCATATTTTGCGGCGTGCCGGTTGAGTCCGCAGGCCCGAAGCTCGTATCCGAACGTCGTCTTTGACATGATGACCCACATCAAAATCGCAAAGATGCAGGCAACCCAAAATCCGCCGTTTGCCTGTGAACCCGGGAAAAGGATGTCCATTCCCCACTTCGGCGTGGACAGATCAACATTTTTGAGAGGGATCGTATAGCCAACCTTGCCCCCCTCCGCCGCATTTTTGAAGACATCGTGGGCGTCAAACCACCATGTCACAAGGTTTGCCGCGATCCAGTTTGTCATTATGCAGGTAATTACTTCGTTTATGTTAAGATAAGCCTTGAACAGCCCCGGAATCGCTCCCCAAAGGCCCCCAAGGATCATGCCTGCCCCGAAGGCGCAGATCCATGCCAGCCATGTCGGGCAATCCCCCATGCCAAGCCAGAGCCCCACGGAAATGCTACCCATGGTTCCCATAAGATACTGTCCCGCGGCTCCGATATTGAAAAGTCCGGTTTTAAATGCAATGGCAACGGAAAGTCCTGTCATGATCAGGGGTGTGGCACGGAAAAGCATATTCCCAAGATTTACCGGGTTAAAGCCGAAAGCAAGCTGCCCGTCAACTCTGCCCGTGCTGAAGACACCAAAGAAGACAAGACGGATGCCATCCCAGATTCCCTTTGTGGAAATGCTGTCCCTAGCAAATCCTACCACGATGATGACGATCGTCCCTACCAGAAGTCCGATCAAAATCGAAATGAGCGAGGCGTAAACAGATTTTGCGCCCTCGGATTTGTACCATTTTATTTTGCCGCTGTCCGGTTCAAGTCTAGGCATCCTGCTTCGCCTCCCTTCCCTGTCTTTTTGCCCCTGCCATGTAGAGCCCAAGCTCCTCAGGGGTGGTTTTCTTTGGATCGATTTCCGCAACGATCTCTCCCTCGTACATAACCAAAATTCTGTCCGAAAGTCCAAGCACCTCGTCAAGCTCAAGAGAAACAAGCAAAATCGCCTTGCCCTCGTCTCTTTCACGTACAAGCTCCTTGTGGACACGCTCGATGGCGCCCACGTCAAGACCTCTCGTAGGCTGCACCGCAACGATAAGCGGCTCATCTCTGTCCAGTTCCCTTGCGATAATCGCCTTTTGCTGGTTGCCTCCGGACATGGAACGAGCAACAGTAATCGGCCCTTGACCCGACCTTACATCATATTCTTCAATCAGCCTGTCCGCATAGCTACGAACCTCGTCGAATTTGATAAATCCGTGATTTTGGAACTGCGGCTCCCTGTATTTTTGGAGCACCATGTTCTGTTCCAGGGTGTAGCCCAGCACCAGACCGTGTTTGTGCCTGTCCTCCGGAATGTGGGACATTCCGGCCCCGCTTCTCTTTCTGATGGAAGCCTTTGAAATATCATGCCCGCAAAGGCTGATGCTGCCTGCGCTTGCCTTTTCCAGGCCCGTAAGCCCATACACAAGCTCTGTCTGCCCGTTTCCGTCAATTCCCGCGATGCAGAGGATCTCGCCCTTATGTACATCGAAGGAAACATTTTTAACGGCATCATTTTTGTGGAGCTTTGACGGCACCGTAAGCCCCTTGACCGCAAGAACCGTCTCTCCCGGCTTCGCTTCTTCCTTATCGATTTCCAGCTGCACCGGTCTTCCTACCATCATGTTGGAAAGCTCCTGCTTGTTTGTATCCTTCGTATCTACCGTGCCGACATATTTCCCCTTGCGGAGAACCGTCACGCGATCGGATACAGCCATGATTTCGTTCAATTTATGCGATATAAAGAGTATGGATTTGCCTTCTTTGGCAAAGCCTCTCATAATTTCCATAAGCTCATCGATTTCCTGAGGGGTAAGAACCGCTGTGGGTTCGTCAAAAATCAGGATTTCGTTTTCTCTGTACAGCATTTTGAGGATTTCAACCCTCTGCTGCATACCAACGGTGATATTTTCCACCTTGGCATCTACATCGACCTTCAGGCCGTAACGCTCCGAAAGCTCGATTACCTTTTCTCTGGCTTCCTTTTTCTTAAGAAAGCCAAATTTATCCGTGGTTTCGGCGCCCAAAATAATATTGTCCAGCACCGTAAACACATCCACCAGCTTAAAATGCTGGTGCACCATTCCGATTCCCAGCGCAGTGGCGTCGTTGGGGTCGTTAATCTCAACAATTTCTCCGTTCTTCCTGATTTCGCCTGCTTCCGGCTGATAAAGTCCGAACAAAACGCTCATAAGCGTTGATTTTCCTGCTCCGTTTTCTCCCAAAAGCGCGTGTATTTCACCTTTTTTCAGCTGCAAGGTGATGTCGTCGTTTGCCACGATTCCCGGAAATTCTTTCCGTATGTGGTTCATCTCAATTATGTATTCAGACATATTGCTTCCTTTTCTTCGATAAAACAAAGGGGGAAAGAACTTTCTCCCCCCTTCATTATTGCGGTTTAACCGCAAGCCTTACGGCCTATTTTACGAATGTAACATTTTCAAGGCCTGCTTTGCTAGGATCTGACATTTCGCTGTCGTCATCAATGGCAACTTCGCCGGAAACTACCTTTGCATACAAGTCTTGATATTCCTCAACCGTCCAGTTTTCCAGCGACCAAGTGTCAGTAGGGATACCTACTGCATTCTCAGCTGCGCCAAGCTTTTCGGCTCCGCCAAATACTGCTCCGTTTCCGTAGAATTCGGCGATTGTGTCGATTACGGACTTAGCAAGATCCTTCATAGCCGAAGTGATAACTGCATCGGACTGACCGGACTGGTCAACGTCAACGCCTACTAACTTACCGTCGTTTGCCTGAGCAGCAGCATCTCCGGAGTTAAACATGGAACCGCCTGCTACGAAGATAACTTCTGTGCCTGCGTTATACCAACCGGAAAGCATTGCCTGAAGGTCAGGGGAAGCGGAGAAGCTTGCGCCGTGTTCCCAAGAATATCTCATTTCAACAGTTTCGCCCTTTGCTGCAGCCGCATCGTTAGCGCCCTGCGCGAATCCGTATCCGTATCTGATGCAAGCAGGGTTGGAACCGCCGCCGCCGCCGGAATAGCCCAACTTCGTGTAGCCTTCCATTACAGTTGCATAACCTGCAAAGTAACCTGCCTGTTCTTCCTGATAGGAAACACCAACGAGGTTGTCAAGGCCCATATCCCAGCCGTCAACGAAGATGAACTGTACATCCGGATATTCAGGAGCAACCGTCTTAAGTGCGGTTTCCTGAAGGAATCCCGGAGTTACGAGAACCTCTGCGCCTGCATCACAAGCGTCTCTCATAGCTTTGATTCTGTCTTCGTCCGTTGCGTTCTGGGCATTACCCGGCTGATAATACTTGTATGACTTGCCGTTGTCGGAAGCATACTTCTTAACGCCGTTCCAGGTGAATTGGTTGAAAGAACCGTCCTTTAACATCCCAACGTCTGTAACCATTGCAATCTGATATGTACCGTCTTCAGATTCATAGTCATCAGGGATGGAATCGTAGTCAACTACGGTCGTTGTAGTGGCTTCTTCGCCGCTGTCATCGGAGCTTCCGCCGCAAGCAGCAAATGTGAATACCATTACCAGAATGAGCAATACTGTTAATAACTTCTTCATTTGTTCCCTCCTAAATGAAATTAAGTATATCTTACACTCCAATTATAATACAACACAGCAAAAAGTGAAAGTTATTTTTTCTCATTCAACACAAATTCGTCATTTCTCCTACAAAGCTCCTTACGATGGCGGCCGTCAGGCCCCATATCACCTTATCTTCGTAGCGATAGAGCGCTATGGATTTGTGCCCCCTCCGCCATTTGTAGTCACTACCTATGCTGAACTTTTCGTATGGGAAATCTCCTACCTCCTGCACGACATCGTATTCATAGATATAGGGCTTGTTTTCTGCGAAGAATTCCACCGGCACGGTAAAAACCTCCGCAACTTCGGCCTCATTTATATGTATATGGGCGAGCGTCTCCTCTGATGCGAAGCCAACAAGAGAATGCATGGCGATGGATGTCAGCTCATACTGCGTTGCGAACTCTCCAAGCATCCGGATCCTGCTGCCTGGAATTCCGATTTCCTCTTCGGTCTCTCTAAGCGCACACTCCGCGAGGCTTTCGCCCTGCTCTACCTTGCCTCCCGGGAAACATACATCCCCCGGCTGCCTAATCCCCGCAGCCCGTTTCTCGAAGACGAAACAGAGCCTATCCTCTATCTCCGTCAACAAAATCAGCACCGCAAACTCACGCATAATCTCAAGCGTCCGCGGACGACCTTCTCTTTCCATCATTTTTTTTACGTCTTTAATATTCATTTTGCCTGCTCTCCTCACACATTAAATAAGGCGATGGAAAACCCATCGCCCGATATTCAAAGCAAATTATTAATTTAAGATTTCGCAGCCTTCGAAATTAACGCCGATCATTTCTTCTTTTTCGGCGCTGAGACTTACTACGAAGTCCATTCCGTAGTTCTTGGAAATATCCTTGAGTCTCTCAACGAATTCCGGCAAGTCGCCCAGCGTAACATCTGCATGCTTGAGAATGCTGTCAATGAAGATCGTCTCGATATCGTGATCGGAACTGATAATTCCATACAGGAATCCAATATATTCGTCGCTGTTCGTTACATGCTCGAAATCTTCCATACAGATAACTCTGATCCTGTACTTCAGATCGTACATCAATCTGTGATTTTTGTTTATAAAAATAATGCTTCCTTTGCTATTTTCGACTGTCTCGTTAGCAAGATCGATCATTTTCTTTGTTTTTCCGCTTCCTTTGTGTCCTACTAATAATTTCACCATGATAACCGCCTCCTAAATTTTTGCTTATTGTTTTGGTATTTTGTTTATTATACACCACCTTG
>CAVGEP010000035.1:0-11906 GCA_963628105.1 Alistipes communis | reverse complement strand
ATGTGGGCGAAGGGGAGTGGGAAGAAAAGCAGCTTAGGCTTTCGGAGAGTTTTTTGGCAGAGCCCAAAGAAAATTCCATCGAACTTGTTGTAAATCTCGTAAATTTGAATTATACTAAAGGCAAGGAAATTTTGGAGAGAAGTCCGTCGCTTATGGGCTACAGCAAGCTGCTCTTTTACATACACGAGGAAATGGCAGCAAACGGCGGCGACTTGCAGGGAGCCATCAACCTTGCGGTAAAACGCTGCATGGAGGAGGGGCTGATTGCGGACTTCTTGCAGAAACACAGCAGAGAGGTCACAGGTATGTTATTCAAGGAGATTACGGTAGAAGAATTTGCGGAAATCAGGGCGCGAGAAGCCGCTAAGGACGCCTACGACGAGGGCGAAAAGTCTGGCTTTTCCAAAGGTAGGAAGTCTGGATTCAGCGAGGGCGAAAAGTCCGGTGCGGCTCACGAAAAGCGCGAGATTGCAAAGGGTATGCTCAAAGAAGGCATAACGAAAGAACTCATTGCAAAACTTACAGGTTTGACCCTAAGCGAAATCACAGAGCTTTAGTGACAGGGGCAATAATCCGTTTTGCAAACGAGCTTCTGGGAATGGAGGCAGGCTATCGGAAACGCCAAAAGGACTTATTTAATTTTACTCCTTTATAAATGCGGCGCCATGGTGTAGGATGATTCTTGAAGATTTCGGAAAGGAAATATGAAAATGCACGTAAATTTGTTTGAAAATTCAATGTTTGGCACGGCTCTTGCGACAGACAGACGGACAGACAGACAGACAGACAGACAGACCTTAGCCTTAGGGGCTGGGTTTTTGCGTGGGATAAAACAAATTACAGCAGAACAATTATGATTTTTTGGAGACCTTTTGCGAAAGTCCGGCGAGGTGCGAAGAGCTTTCATATTATAGCGGTATGTGAGCTTGTCCGGAGGCACTTTACGGACAGGGCGCATTGCGTGCAAAATTGATGGATAGCAGACTGTTAGAGATGGCAGCCTGCTTTTTTAATGCTTGTTAAAATCGCCCACTACACACAAAAGGCGAAACCGATCTGTTGAGCGGCATTGAGCAAACGGACAGCGCATATACGCTTTCGATAGATGAAGGAACATATTGGGTGGAGGGCTACGACGAAAACGGACGGCAGATGCTGTCCGTTTTTGACAAGTCGTCACCGACAGCTTAGGCAGACACGATTATTTTTGAAGCTTGCAGGCGCGTGTGATGCGTGGTAGAATAGGATATTAATTGATTGCGAGGAAAAACCATGAGAATTAACAAATACATCGCGCAGGCGGGATTTTGCAGCCGCAGAAAGGCTGACGAGCTCATCGCCAACGGAAATGTAAAGATAAACGGAGCCGTTCTTAGGGAGCCGGGCTACGATGTGGCGGAGGGCGACCGGGTCGAGATAAACGGCAGCACGCTCAGCGCGAAGCAAAAGCTCGAATATGTGCTCATCAATAAGCCCCTTGGCATGGTGACCACCGTTTCCGACGACAAGGAGAGGCTTACGGTAATGGATGTTGTAGCGGATATTGACGCGAGGCTTTTTCCGGTAGGAAGGCTCGATTACAATACCAGCGGCGCACTCATAATGACCAACGACGGGGAGCTTGCCTATCGTCTTACCCACCCGAAGCACGAGATCTATAAGACCTATCGCGCAAGAGTCGCGGGAGTTTTGTCAAACGAAAGAGCATCGCGCCTCAGAAAAGGAGTTGACATCGGAGGCTTTGTGACTTCGCCGGCAAAGGTCAGCATTATCAAGGGCAGCGGGCATTCTACTATTGTAGAAATCGCCATACGCGAGGGCAAGAACAGACAGGTGCGCAAGATGTTTGCGGCGGTCGGTAACCCCGTGCAGGAGCTCGAGCGCGTCGCAATCGGAGACATCCGCCTCGGACACCTAAAGGCCGGGCACTATCGCAAGCTTACTCGCGAAGAAATCGAATATCTCAAAAACTGCTGACGCGCAAGGATATAGACAAAATGCGGGAAAAATGCACGATATAAGCGTGATATAAGGGGGAATACCGGAAGAATATGGACGAAATTTCGGAAAAGAAATATTTGCTGTGCGAGCAAAACTGGGTATACTACACGCTGATGACGGTATCGGGATTTTGGGGCGCCTTTACCTACCTCATCAGGGGCAATGTATTTTGCAACGCACAGACGGGAAATGTGGTGCTGATGGGACTTGCCATCGGCTCGGGAGACATGAGAGAAGCGGCATATTATCTTGTGCCGATTTTTGCTTATCTTGCAGGCTCTTTCATTTCGGAGATCCTGCCAAATCCCATCAAACGTTCCATCAACATCCGCTGGGACACGCTGCTTATCGGAATCGAAATCGTGGTCGTGGTATTTCTGGGATTTGTCCCGGAGTCTGCTCCCGTGCAGATCTCGCAGGTCGCAATCAATTTCATAGCATCCATGCAGTACAACACGTTCCGCCAGGCGCAGGGGACTCCCATGGCGACCACCTTTGCTACGAATCATATTCGCCAGATCGGTATCGGCCTCGCAAAGGAATTCCATCACAGAAATAGCCGGGATAAGAGCCACAGGCCCAAGCTTGCCAAGCATACGAGCATGCTTTTGTATTTCTTGCTGGGTGCGGTAATCGGCACGGTATCCTGCAACATGATAAAAGGACGGGCAATGTGGATAACCGCGGCACCGCTGCTGTTGCTATTCTGCCTGATGATGCGCGACGACAAGAAAAACGGCAAAGAGAACCTGGAGCAAAAGCCAATGGGCCACTGATACTGATGTTTTTTTCATGAAAAAAGAGCTTGCCTTGGCAAACCCTTCTTTCATAAAAGATGTATTAGTAATTATCGTGTTTTCTAATTTGTTTCTAATTTCCGACCGAAGCGGAGGAAATTATATCGAATCTTAGTTACTTTCTTTTCATTTCCTTCGGAGTTACGCAAGTTCCGGAAGCTCTTGCAACTACGATTGGTTCTTCAAGGAAGTCAGCTGCGGAAGCGTTGATGTCTTTTCTGGAAACGATAACTTTTCTTGCTTCGAAAGTCATATGTCTGGAAGTGTTACCGATCTTGTCGATTTCGCCATAAGCTTCGATGTAGTCGCCTGCATAAGTAGGAGCAAGGAACTCTACGTTGTCATATGCGCAGAAAAGACCTTCGTCTCCGTCCAATTTGATAAGAAGCTCGGTAGCAACGTCACCGAATAAGTGAACCATATGTGCTCCGTCAACTAATTCTCCACCGTAGTGTGCATCCTTTGCAGACATTCTAAGTCTTAAAGTTGAAGTGATTTTTTCCATTGTTTTTCTCCTTTTTCACATCAATATTAGAAAAGTTATTTTGAATAACTCAAAACTCACGCAAATATATCTTGCAAAATGTGTGCCAATGAGTTATCATTGAAAATAGATAAAAATCGAACCGAAATGTGTTCACGAAAAAGGGGCGAACATCAAATGACTACTACTTACGGAACAAAACGTGTCTTGGAACCGCAGTATGTTTTACCTACTTCCGCATGGAAACTCGACAACAGCCGCGACATATATCCGGATGAGATGAGAGTATCTATAAAGAGAATACACCTTGAGGGCACGAGTTTCAAGCAAATTTGCACGGAAAGCAACAATATTGAACAAAAAATCAAACAAAAGATCATCGATATCACCATTCGCAGGGGGAAGCTGCATAACCCGGTTACGGACACCGGCGGCATCGTCTGCGGAACGATCGAAGAAATAGGAGCAGAATACGAAAACCCGCAGGGCCTGAAGGTGGGAGACACCGTAATTTGCAATGCTTCCCTGGCATCGATGCCTACATATATAGAGAATATAGCATCTATCGACCATGCGTTTAACCAGATAGAGGCCGCAGGATATGTGATCGCGCACGATCGCATCCAGGTCCTCAAAATGCAGGAGGATTCGCAGACGAGCCTACTCCTGTTTGCTCTCGACCAGTCGGGAACCTTGCTGAGGCTGGACAAGCTCGCAGAAGGAAAGCAGAGGTTTCTCATCGTCGGAAACAACATGGTCACAAACCTCCTTTTTGGATATGCAATCAGGCGAAAGGTAGGAGAAAAAGGCGAGATCGTCTGTCTTCTTGACAAAAAATCCGGGATTTCCGTCTCGGGCGGCGGCATAAATATTTTACTCGGAAAGGTCTTTGACAGCATACAGTTTCTCGACATACTCAAGCCCGTGGAAACGGTCGAAATGCTGAATCTGGACGAAATGTTCGACCTGTCGGTAAACTGCGCGGAGATCCCCGGGGCCGAGACCGTCAACATCCTCGCGACAAAGCCGGGCGGCACGGTGCTGTTTGCGAATCTCATAAACAACCTGAATATCGCCCTTTATATCACAGAATCCATCTCAAAGGACCTCGATATAAGAAGCGCGGAGGGGTTCCTCAATGAATATGCCCTCTTCGACATAGAGCTCGTTTCCGAGGTGGCTCCATACTTCGAAAATGCAACGGTTGCGGCACTCAAGGAGCCTGAGAGAGAAAAGTGGGAGATGAGCCCTTATACCCGCTCACTTGTGGAAAAGAGCCTTTCTGACGACTTCGTGTTCGAATCTCGGCAGATGCAAAATGTGATGGAAGAGATAATGAAGGTCTCCAAGTACGATTGCAATGTCATAATCTTCGGCTCCACGGGCGTCGGCAAGGAAAAGGTCGCTAATCTCATACAAAAGAACAGCGACAGGAAGCTGCAGCCTTTCGTAAAGATAAACTGCGGCGCAATTTCTCCGAACCTGATAGAATCCGAGTTCTTCGGATACGAAAAGGGCGCCTTCACCGGGGCGAATACCACCGGAAAGAAGGGATATTTCGAGATTGCAAACAACGGCGTTATGTTCCTGGACGAGATAGGCGAGCTCCCGCTTGAAATGCAGGCGAAGCTGCTGCGCGTCATCCAGGACGGCGAGTTTTATAGGGTCGGAGGTGTAGCGCCCATCAAGACGAATGTGAGAATTATCTCCGCAACGAACAGGAATCTCGAAAAATTCGTAGAAGAGGGCAAGTTCCGAAGGGACCTTTATTACAGGCTCAACGTAGTGCCGATTTTCATACCGGATCTTACGGACAGAGCAGACGACATACCGGCTCTTGTCAACCTTTTCCTCGCTAAGTATGGCAAGAAATTCGGCGCAGAGAGGGGCATAGACGCCAGCGCCATGGATTATCTGAAGCGCATGCCTTGGCCGGGGAATGTCAGAGAGCTTGAAAATACGGTGCAGAGGCTGATCATATCCACGCAGACTGAGGATATAACCCTCATGGATATCATGCGGGAGAGCCACGGCGATATCTTCCACGGAATCGCCCACGGCAGAGAGGAAAACGAGCCTATGGAGCAAGGTGCGGAGATAGACCTGCAGAATGCGGTCGATGAGTACGAGAAAGGCCTGATCAAATATGCCTGCCAGAAATACGGCTCCACCAGAAAGGCCGCAAAGGCCATAGGCATTAGCCAGACGCAGCTCGTCCGCAAGAAGAAAAAATACGATCTGTAGAGAAAAGCCCAAGGAGAGCGGAAAAAGACCGAAGGATGGGAAAAAGACCAGAAGAAAGAAAAAAAGAAGAAAAAAATGCGAGAAGAAAAGCGCGAACCGAAAAGTGTTCGTGCTTTTTGCGTATGAAAATAAATCGGTTCACTTTATAGGGAGCGGGCTTGCTTTTTCAACAGTCTTGCCTTGGCATAGATTTTGCTAATATTTTATCTTGAAGAATAGTGTCAAACATGAGCCCCGAATTCTCTGCGTAGTGGCCATAAGCGGAGGATACGACGGCGTTGAGAATAAAGCAAAAAGAGAAAAGGAGACTAGACGAAATGGAATTCAAAAAAGGGGATATTTACGGCACCCACCGTGTAATCAGCCCGAAGGGCGTACTGCCGCAGCCGGCAGATGTTGTGGACAACACAATGGAAATTTATAATAACGAAGTATTAATCGACGTGCATACACTGAACATTGACTCCGCATCCTTCACTGAGATTTCAAGAAGAGCAGACGGAGATGTTGAAAAGATCAAGGAGATCATCCTTGACATTGTAGCAAAGACAGGCAAGCACAAGAACCCGTGGACAGGCTCCGGCGGAATGCTCATCGGCAGAGTCGCTCAGGTTGGTCCTGACTACGTAGGAGAATTAAAGGTAGGCGACAAGATCGCCACAATGGTATCGCTTTCGCTGACACCGCTTAAGATCGACGAAATCATCGAAATCAGACCGGAAATCGACCAGGTAGACATCAAGGGACAGGCAATACTCTTCCAGTCCGGCATCTATGCAAAGCTTCCGAAGGACATCCCGCAGACCCTTGCTCTGTCGGTACTTGATGTAGCAGGTGCGCCTGCACAGACCGCGAAGATCTGTAAGCCGGGAGACACTGTAGTAGTCATGGGCGGCGGCGGAAAGTCCGGCATCCTTTGCTGCTGGCAGGCAAGAAAGCAGGTTGGCATCAACGGTACGGTTATCTGCGTAGACGGCTTCAAGAAGTCCATCAACAGAGCAATGTCCGTAAACTGCGCAGACGAATATCTGGTAGTTAATGCAACGGACGCAGTAGCAATGTACGAAGAAATTAAGGATGCAACGGAAGGCAAGATGGCCGATGTTGTAATCAATGTAGTAAACATTCCTAACACCGAAATGTCCTCTGTTATCGCATGTAAGGACGACGGCCTGGTTTACTTCTTCTCTATGGCAACCAGCTTCACAAAGGCAGCACTTGGTGCAGAGGGTATCGGCAAGGACGTCACAATGATGGTCGGCAACGGATATACCAAGGGACACTCCGAGGTTGCTCTGCAGATCCTCAGAGAGGACGAGAGAATCAGAAACCTCTTTGCTCAGCTGTATGCGTAGTGCGTGATTGCAAACTTTTGCAAAAAATACATTTTGCCTATGGTAAAATGGGGAGAGGTGTTATATAATTAACATAGTAAGTTGTGTCCTGCGATGCGTCGCTACGATTTGCGGCAAGGCAGGTCATCAATAATAAAATTTTTTCTAGGAGGAAAATAAAATGAAAAAAGGATGCCCTTATGGTACACACCGTGTAATTTCCCCGAAGGGAGTATTACCGCAGCCAGCAGACAAGATTGACAACACGATGGAGATCTATGATAACGAAGTATTGATCGATGTAAAGACTCTGAACATCGACTCCGCTTCCTTCACCGAAATCGTAAAGAGAGTTCTTAACAAGAAGCCTGCAGAAGTTACTACCAAGGAAGAAATGGACAAGATCGGCGCTAAGATGATGGAAATCGTTGAAAATGCCGGCAAGCACAAAAATCCTTGGACAGGTTCCGGCGGAATGCTTCTGGGAACAGTTGAGCAGATCGGCGAAAACTATGTTGGAGACCTTAAGGTTGGCGACAAGATTGCTACGTTAGTTTCCCTTTCCCTGACACCGCTTAGAATCGACGAGATCATCGAAATGAGACCGGCTATCGACCAGGTTGACATCAAGGGTAAAGCTATCCTCTTCCAGTCCGGTATCTACGGAATCATTCCTGATGACATGCCGGAAAAGACAGCTCTGTCCGCACTGGACGTTGCAGGTGCTCCTGCTCAGACTGCTAAGCTTGTACAGTCCGGCCAGAAAGTACTCATCATCGGCGGCGGCGGAAAATCCGGTCTTCTTTGCCTGCACGAAGCAAAGAAGAGAGCCGGCGTAACAGGCCTTGTTGTTTGCGCAGCAGGCTCCCAGAAGTCGGAAGACAGAGCAAGAGCTCTTAACCTTGCAGACGAATACTTCCACATGGATGCTACAGATGCTGTTGGATTCTACAACAAGTCCATGGAACTTACAAATGGCGAACTCTTCGACGTAGTTATCAACTGCGTATCCATTGAGAACACAGAGATGGCTTCCATCCTGTCCTGCAAGGACGATGGTATCGTTTACTTCTTCTCGATGGCTACTTCCTTCACCAAGGCAGCTCTTGGCGCAGAAGGCGTTGGCAAAGACGTTACAATGATCATCGGTAACGGCTACACTAAGGGCCACGCAGCAATCACTCTTCAGTGCCTGAGAGAAAACCCAGGCCTCAAGGCTCTCTTCGAAGAAATGTACGCATAGTTTCAAAAAATATTTAGCTAAAAAAAATTACGGAATCTCGCGGGCATGCCCACGAGGTTCCGCTACTAACACTTAATAAAAATAAAGGAGAATAAAGATGGCGGTTAGAAATTGGAAAGACATTCCTCTTTTTAAGGATGTTACCGACGAACAGTGGAACGACTGGCATTGGCAGGTTGAACACAGACTTTCGAGCGTAGAAGACATCGCTCAGGTTGTTAACCTGACAGAACAGGAAAAGGCAGATATCGAGAAGGTTATGGGCGGATTCAGAGTAGGAATCACCCCTTACTACGCTTCCCTGATGGATCCGGATGATCCAAGATGCCCGATCAGAATGCAGGCAGTTCCTACGCTGGCAGAAATGCACAGATCCGAAGCAGACGACATGGACCCGCTTCACGAAGATGCTGACTCCCCGGCTCCTGGCCTGACTCACAGATATCCGGACAGAGTTTTATTCCTCATCACCGACCAGTGCTCTATGTACTGCAGACACTGCACCAGAAGAAGACTCGCAGGAGAAACTGACGGCGCAAGATCAAGAGAAGACATCAACGCATGTATCGAATATATCAGAAAGACTCCGCAGGTTAGAGACGTACTTCTTTCCGGAGGCGACGCTCTTTGCGTAGAAGATGATACTTTGGAATACATCATCAGCGAACTGAGAAAGATTCCTCATGTAGAAATCGTAAGATTAGGTTCCAGAACTCCGGTTGTAATGCCTATGAGAATTACTGACAACCTCGTTAACATGCTGAAGAAGTATCATCCGATCTGGCTCAATACTCACTTCAACCACCCGAAGGAAATGACCCCGACGGCTATGGAAGCAGTAAGAAAGCTTGCTGACGCAGGTATTCCTCTTGGCAACCAGTCCGTACTTCTTCGCGGAGTAAACGACTGCAAGCACGTTATGAGAGACCTTATGCACCAGCTTGTAAAGAACAGAATCAGACCTTACTACATCTACATCTGCGACCTTTCGATGGGTATCGAACACTTCAGGACTCCGGTTTCCAAGGGTATCGAAATCATGGAAGGTTTGAGAGGACACACTTCAGGATATGCGGTTCCTACATTCGTAGTTGACGCTCCTGGTGGTGGCGGAAAGACTCCGGTAATGCCTCAGTATGTAATTTCTCAGACTCCGCACAAGGTAATTCTGAGAAACTACGAAGGTATTATCACTACTTATACCGAACCGAGCCTTCCAGATCTTCCTTGTCAGTGCGACTTCTGCACAGGCAAGAGAACTTACAAGTATCAGGGTGTATCCGCACTCGGCGAAGGCCCGGAAATCAAGACTATCGAGCCTGCACATCTTGCAAGACACGAAAGAAATCAGCACTAATTTCGGACATCGGAATAGGGCGATAAAAATTTGAACTCAACCTATAGGGAGCCTGTTTAGGCCCCCTATAGGTATGATAAAGGATATTGCGAATGGGAATATTATATGACTTATCAACAAAATACAAGACAATTTCCATCGTAGGAATGGCGAAGAACGCCGGAAAAACCACCGCTCTCAACTACCTGATAGAGGAGGCCATCGACGAGGGAATTGTTCTGGGAATTACATCCACGGGCAGAGACGGAGAAACACAGGACCTCGTTACGGGAACCGAGAAACCGAGAGTCTATCTCGAGGAAGGCATGCTCGCTGCGGTACCTTCGCTTCTGTATGAGCTTGCGGACGCAGGCCTTGAGGTAGTTAAGAAGACCAAATATTCCACGGCAATCGGAGAACTGCTTATATGCAGGGTAAGAGAAGCCGGTTATGTGCAGATCGCAGGACCTGTCATAAATGCCGAGCAGAAAATGCTTTGCAAAGATATGCTCAGCCTGGGCTGTGAGCTTATCATGATTGATGGAGCAATCGACAGAAAAACCATCGCATCTCCGGATACATCGGATGCGATTATACTTTCAACAGGTGCGGTGCTTTCGCGAACCATGAGCAAAGTGGTGGACGAAACGGCGCACATCGTGAACCTCTACAGGACGCCTCAGCTCGAAGAGGGAACGGCAAGAGAGGCGATCGAAAAAAATAACTTTGACGATAAGATTATGCTTGTTGACGGCGATGGAACCGTTACCAAACTCGACCTCGTTACGGGGCTTGGGGCGGCGAAAGAAATTAACGGCGCTATCAACGAGAAAACTGAATATATATATATACCGGGAGCCTTCACAAACAGCGTAATTTCGGATATAAGCCTTGCAAATCTCAAAAAAGTAAGGTTCGTCCTGAAAGACCCGACAAAGATTTTTGTAAATGCCATGGATTGGGGAATTTTCCGAAAAAAAGGATTCCGCCCATGCGTGCTAAAAAACATAGAGATTGCGGCAATTACCGTAAATCCGTGGGCGCCGGCGGGATATACCTTTGATAACCGCCTGCTTCTTTCTGAAATGCAAAAGGCGATCCCGGACATTCCAATCATAGATGTGAGGATGTAAAGATGATACAGGGAACGAACAGAAGACTTGCAAATGTCAAAACAAGAAAAGAAACAGGCCTTGAGTATGTCATGTACAGCCTCGACCTGAATACGCCTTTTGGCAAGAAGCAGCTCAAAGAGATAAAACCCTTTTATCCGGGAGAAGAGGAGGAGCTCAGAGGCGAGCTTGAACGGGTAGAAAGAATGATATATTTTGTCAGACAAAATAAGATTTTGACGGACAAAATGCAAGAAGTTTTCATGGAAATGAAAGATCCTACCCTGACGGTTCAGAGAAGCGCCGCCGGCATCCTCTCGACGGTGGAGCTCTTTGAGGTAAAATCCCTGCTCCTTCAGATGAGGCAGCTTCGCAAGCTTACCATGGAGCACGAGGTAGGCGACTACAAGGGTGCCCACTGCGTCTCGGAGTGTAAACCCGGCGATGACAAAAAAGAAGACCTTTCCCGTGCGGCAGGAGAAAATGAGCCAGTGGTAAATACCGTGCCGGAGGAATATTTCCTTGCAGATACGGAGGACTTGTTGGACGAGCTTGACCCAACGGGGGACAGGCTGAATACCTTTTATATCTACAATGAGTTCAGCGAGCTTTTGACTCAGCTTCGGGCAAAGAAGCGGGAGTACGAGGTTCAGATCCGCAAGGCACAGAAGCAGAAACGGGAGGAACTCAGAAAAGAGCATGGCGTGCAGCTTACGCCAAAATTCGATATCGTCCTCGCACGGTCAAATCCTGATTTTGAGAGGATTCAGGCTCTGCCGGAGCTGGAGGTGGTTGACCAGGACTACATGAGCGTTACCCTGCAGCTGAAGCCTACCGAAGAAATTTATAAATTTGTTAATGAGATAGAAGAAATAAACGAAGAGATAGAGGCAGAAGAAGAGAGAGTGCGTGGCGAGCTTTCCGCAAAAATTGCGAAAAAAGCCGACGTTCTTCTGCAAAACTGCGAGAAGATAGGCGCCCTTGACCTTGCTCTTGCAAAGGCGATTTATGCCATTCGCCACGATATGACAAAGCCTGAAATCACCGAGGAACACATCATTTGCTTCGAGGATGGCAGGAACATTCAGGTGGAGGACATCCTCAAACAGAAGGGCAAGGAATTTTGTCCGATTTCGCTGGAGCTTAGAGACGGCGTGAGCCTGATAACCGGAGCGAATATGGGAGGCAAGACCATTTCCCTCAAATTAGCGGGGCAAATTCCGATACTGGCGCAGTACGGCTTCTTCGTGCCTGCAAAACACGCAAAAGTTGGTCTGTCAAACTATATGCAGATTTTGATCGGAGATTCCCAGTCCGTCGAGAGAGGACTTTCAAGCTTTGGCTCGGAGATGGAG
>CAVGEP010000034.1:0-12044 GCA_963628105.1 Alistipes communis | reverse complement strand
TTGTACCGATATTAATATGCGGTTTTGTTCTTTCGAATTTCTGTTTTGCCATTTTAAATTTCCTCCTAAATTAAGGTTAATTAAATATTTAATGGTTATTTCTATTTGTTGATTTTTTCGATCAAGCTGTCAGGCAGTTTCTCGAAGTGGTCCATCTGCATTACATAAACGCCTCTGCCCTGGGTCTTGGATCTGAGGTCCGTTGCATAGCCGAACATCTCGGACAGCGGAACAAATCCACGGATTGCGGCAGCGCCCATGTTGATTTCGGAGCCCTCGATTCTTCCTCTTCTGGAAGAAATGTCGCCGATTACGTCGCCCATGTAGTTCTCCGGAACCGTAACTTCAACCTTCATGATCGGTTCAAGAAGTACCGGTTTTGCTTTCTTGGCAGCTTCTCTGAATGCCATGGAAGCGGCAATCTTGAATGCCATTTCGGAGGAGTCGACTTCGTGGTAGGAACCGTCGTAAAGCTCTACGCCAACGTCTACAACCTGATATCCTGCGATCGGACCATTTTCCATGGCCTCTACAATACCTTCTTCGATCTTCGGAATATATTCCTTCGGGATCGCGCCGCCCACGATTGAATTCTTGAATTCAAAGCCGGAGCCTGCTTCTCTCGGATATACTCTGATCTTAACATGACCGTACTGACCGCGACCGCCGGACTGCTTCGCATACTTGTTGTCCACATCTGCGTTTGCGGTAAGGGTTTCTTTGTAGGAAACCTGCGGCTTACCTACGTTTGCCTCAACCTTGAATTCTCTGAGGAGTCTGTCCACGATGATTTCCAGGTGAAGCTCGCCCATGCCTGCGATGATGGTCTGGCCGGTATCCGCGTTGGTATAAGTCTTGAAAGTAGGGTCTTCTTCTGCAAGTTTTGCAAGAGCAATACCCATCTTTTCCTGACCTGCCTTGGTCTTTGGCTCGATAGCGATTTCGATTACCGGATCCGGGAAGTTCATGGATTCCAAAATTACCTCGTGCTTTTCGTCGCAAAGGGTGTCGCCTGTCGTGGTCACCTTAAGACCTACGGCAGCTGCGATATCGCCGGAATACACTTCTTCGATTTCCTGACGGTGGTTTGCGTGCATCTGCAGGATACGACCGATTCTTTCTTTCTTGCCCTTTGTGGAGTTATATACATAAGAACCCGTGGTGAGGGATCCCGAATATACTCTGAAGAAAGCGAGCTTACCCACAAACGGGTCAGCCATAATCTTGAATGCGAGAGCCGAGAACGGACCTTTGTCGTCTGCAACTCTTTCAACTTCCTCTTCGGTTTCAGGGTCAATACCCTTGATCGGCGGGATGTCCAGCGGAGACGGCATATAGTCCACAACTCCGTCCAGCATCATCTGAACGCCCTTATTTCTGTAAGCAGATCCGCAGAACATCGGAACCATTCTGCCCGCGATGGTCTCTTTTCTGATTACGTCCTTGATCTCTTTTACAGTGAGTTCCTCGCCGTCCAGGAATTTCATCATGAGTTCCTCGTCAGTTTCCGCAACGGACTCTACGAGTTTTTCTCTCCATTCTCCGGCAAGTTCGGACATTTCGGCTGGGATATCCGTAATCTCAAACTCCTTACCTAATTCGTCCTTATAAATCTCTGCTTTCATTTCTACTAAATCGATAATTCCAACGAAACTATCTTCAGCACCAATCGGCAGCTGGACCGGTACGGCATTCGCATTGAGTCTGTCTTTAACCATCTGGACAACTCTAAAGAAATCTGCTCCCATAATGTCCATTTTATTAACAAAGATCATTCTTGGTACGCCGTACTTCTCAGCTTGTCTCCAAACTGTTTCAGACTGAGGTTCAACACCACCCTTTGCGCAAAGTACTGTTACTGCGCCATCCAGAACTCTAAGAGATCTTTCAACTTCTACAGTAAAGTCTACGTGTCCCGGAGTATCGATTATGTTTATTCTGTGATTCTTCCATTGTGCTGTAGTAGCAGCAGAGGTTATAGTGATACCACGTTCCTGCTCCTGTTCCATCCAGTCCATAGTTGCGGCGCCTTCGTGAGTTTCGCCCAGCTTATGAGTTTTTCCTGTATAGAACAAAATTCTTTCCGTAGTCGTGGTTTTTCCTGCGTCAATATGCGCCATTATACCGATATTTCTTGTCTTTTCCAATGGAAAACTTCTTGGCATACTTATATCCTCCCTTCTACTTTTCTAAAAATAATTTTTTTCAAGACTCGCACCTTGATTACCATCTGAAGTGAGCGAAAGCCTTGTTTGCTTCTGCCATCTTGTGGGTATCTTCTTTCTTCTTAACGGATGCGCCTGTGTTGTTAGCCGCGTCCATAAGCTCTTTTGCAAGTCTTTCGGACATTGTTCTCTCGCCTCTTGCTCTTGTATACTTTGTGAGCCATCTGAGTCCGAGGGTCTGTCTTCTTTCCGGTCTTACTTCAACCGGAACCTGGTAGTTTGCACCACCGATTCTCTTTGCTTTTACTTCTAATACAGGCATGATATTGTTCATAGCCTTTTCGAATACTTCTACAGGTTCCTCGCCAGTCTGCTCTTTGATCTTGTCAAATGCGCTGTAGACGATAGCCTGAGCGGTTCCCTTTTTACCGTCAAGCATGATGCTGTTGATAAGTTTCGCAACAACAACGCTTCCGTAAACGGGATCCGGAAGTACTTCTCTCTTTGGTACGTTACCTTTTCTTGGCACTTCTCTTCCCTCCTCGCCTGATTACTTCGATTCTGTCTTATCTAGTACGAAATAATCTGCACAATATTTTGTATAAAATTGCACAATTCTTCACCTGAGTCCTCCGCAAAGGACCTTACTTTCGGGACACAGATTACTCCGGCGCGGCCGCAATTCAAAGCCGTCCGGTCTTGCTAACGGGGTACTCGATCCATCCTTTGATGACCGCGAGCGCTTCTATCTTCTATATGGAAAATTAGAATGCTCTACCTTTTATATTTTTTATTTTTTCTTAGGTCTCTTAGCGCCGTATTTGGAACGTGCCTGAAGTCTGTTATTTACTCCGGCCGTATCAAGGGTTCCTCTAACGATGTGGTATCTTACGCCGGGAAGGTCTTTTACTCTTCCGCCTCTGATAAGAACAACGCTGTGCTCCTGGAGGTTGTGACCGATACCCGGGATATACGCTGTTACTTCGATACCGTTAGTAAGACGAACTCTGGCTACTTTTCTGAGCGCTGAGTTAGGCTTCTTCGGTGTTACTGTCTTTACAGAAGTGCAAACGCCTCTTTTCTGAGGTGAATGTGTGTCAGTGGCAACTCTCTTGAGGGAGTTCATACCCTTGCCGAGTGCAGGAGCCGTCGACTTCTTAACAGAACTTGTTCTGCCTTCGCGTACTAATTGGTTGATAGTAGGCATTCTTTTTCTCCTTTCTTTGTAAAATGGTTTATTTCAAGCGGAAATGACCTAAAATAACAGGATCTTAGGTCAAAACTGCTCAAAGCCAACATATAGTTTATCACAAACACATTCTCGGTGTCAATATCTTTTAGTCCATTTCGACTATATCAATGCCATCTGATGCGGAAATTCCTTCGATAATCGGCTCTTCGAAGATTTCGTCGATATCTTCGCTCATGTCGATATTAGCTGCGGCGGCTGCGGCTGCGGCCTCTTCTGCCTCTCTTGCCGCGGCTTCTTCTGCCTCTCTTTGCTGTCTTTCGAAGTCTTCCATGATTTCGGCATTTATGCCGTAGTCAATCTCGATATTCTTGTATCTCTTAAGACCCGTTCCTGCCGGAATGAGCTTACCGATGATTACATTTTCTTTCAGGCCGACGAGCTTATCGTTCTTGCCCTTGATTGCGGCGTCCGTAAGGACCTTGGTAGTTTCCTGGAAGGATGCCGCGGACAGGAAGGAGCTTGTTGCAAGGGAAGCCTTCGTGATACCCAGAAGAGTCCTCTTTGCCACGCAAGGCTGGCCGCCTTCTTCTGCTGCCTTCGCATTCGCATCTTCGATTTCGAACTTGCCATACAATGCGCCCGGGAGAAGATCCGTATCTCCTGCATCTTCGATCTTGTACTTGGAAAGCATCTGGCTTACGATAACCTCCACGTGCTTGTCGTTGATATCTACACCTTGCTGCTTATATACCCTCTGCACTTCTTTGAGAAGATACTGGTATACGCCTTCTACGCCGTTCAGTCTGAGGATGTCGTGCGGATTAAGCGGTCCGCGGGTGATCTGTCCTCCCGCAAACACCTTGTCGCCCTCTTTTACATTCAGTCTCGCACCGTAAGGGATTACATATACATGGTCTTCTTCTTCGCCTCTTACCCTTACTTCGGTCTTGTTGTCTTTTCTGGCTTCGATGGAAATAACCTCGCCGTCTGCCTCGCAGATTTCCGCAAGTCCCTTTGGCTTTCTGGCTTCGAAAAGCTCTTCGACTCTCGGAAGACCCTGGGTGATGTCGCCGCCCGCTACGCCGCCGGTATGGAAGGTTCTCATCGTCAGCTGCGTACCGGGTTCGCCGATGGACTGTGCCGCCGTGATGCCGACCGCTTCGCCGATGTTTACTTCCTCGCCCGTTGCAAGGTTTCTGCCGTAGCACTTCGCACATACGCCGGTTCTTGCATGGCAGGTCATTACCGCGCGGATTGCAACGCTTTCGATGCCGCAGGCTTCGATTCTCTCTGCCGCTGCTTCTAAGATTTCGTCATTTTGCTCAACGATTACCTCTCCGGTCTGCGGGTCAACAATATCAATAAACGCGGTTCTTCCCACGATTCTCTGCTTCAGTGGCTCGATTACCTCTTTGCCGTCTACGAAGGCTCTTACTTCAACGCCCTCGTCGGTTCCGCAGTCATATTCCCTTACGATCACGTTGTGGGATACGTCAACCAGTCTTCTGGTCAGGTATCCGGAGTCGGCTGTACGAAGCGCCGTATCTGCAAGTCCCTTACGAGCGCCGTTTGAGGAAATGAAGTATTCCAAAATGGAAAGTCCCTCACGGAAGTTGGACTTGATAGGAATTTCTACGGTTTTACCGGTTGCATTTGCCATCAGTCCACGCATACCGCCGACCTGTTTGATCTGGTTCTTGGAACCACGGGCTCCGGAATTTGCCATGATGAACAGGTTGTTGAGTGTTCCCAGTGAGCTCATCAGTGCGTCCGCAACATCGTCGGTTGCCTTTGACCAAATCTTGATGATGGCTTCGTATCTTTCCTGGGCCGACATGAGACCCATTCGGAAAGCCTTTTCGTATTTATCAACCTCAGCCTCTGCAGCTTGGATGATGGTTTCTTTTTCGGCCGGGATTTCCATGTCGCTTACGCTGATGGTAACCGCGGCTTTTGTGGAATATTTGTATCCCATGGACTTGATATAGTCAAGCATGATAACCGTTCCGGTATTGCCGTGCTTTCTGTAGCATTTGTCGATGATCACGCCCAATTTTTTCTTGTCGCAAAGGAAGTCTACCTCCAGCGAATACGGGTCTTCGTCTCTGTCTACAAAGCCCAGATCCTGCGGGATTCCCTGGTTAAAGATGAATCTGCCGACGGTGGATTCTACGAGTCTTCCCGTATCATCGCCTTCGAGGAACATTCTTACCTTAACCTTTGCATGGATTCCCACCACGCCGTTCTGGTATGCCATGAGCATCTCGTCAAGGTCCGTAAATACCTTGCCGTCACCCTTTTCGGCATAGGTGCTTCTATCCTCGATCCCCGGGTGGGTGAGGTAGTAGCTTCCGAGGATCATATCCTGCGTAGGCGTCGTGATTGGGGAACCGTCCTTAGGCGCCAAAATGTTGTTTACCGAAAGCATGAGGAATCTTGCCTCTGCCTGTGCCTCAACAGAAAGCGGCACGTGAACTGCCATCTGGTCACCGTCGAAGTCGGCGTTGAATGCGGTACAAGCCAGCGGATGCAGCTTGATTGCCTTGCCCTCTACCAGCACAGGCTCGAAAGCCTGGATACCCAGTCTATGGAGGGTCGGCGCACGGTTAAGCATTACAGGGTGCTCTTTGATGACGCCTTCCAGCACATCCCAAACCTCCGGTCTTACCTTTTCGACCATTCTCTTTGCGCTCTTGATATTGTGCGCATATCCTTGCTCAACCAGTTCCTTCATGATGAAAGGCTTGAACAGTTCCAGCGCCATCTTCTTCGGAAGTCCGCACTGGTAGAACTTGAGCTCAGGTCCTACTACGATTACGGAACGGCCGGAGTAGTCGACACGCTTACCAAGCAGGTTCTGTCTGAATCTGCCCTGTTTTCCCTTGAGCATATCCGAGAGGGACTTCAGCGGTCTTGCGCCCGGGCCGGTTACGGCTCTGCCTCTCCTGCCATTATCTATGAGCGAGTCAACGGCTTCTTGGAGCATTCTCTTTTCGTTTCTGACGATGATGTCAGGTGCGCCCAGCTCAAGAAGTCTGTTGAGACGGTTGTTTCTGTTTATAACTCTTCTATACAAATCGTTCAGGTCTGATGTTGCGAATCTGCCGCCGTCCAGCTGAACCATAGGTCTGATGTCTGGTGGAATTACCGGAATTACGTCAAGAACCATCCATTCAGGTCTGTTTCCGGAAATTCTGAGGGCCTCGATCACTTCGAGTCTTCTGACGATTCTGATCTTCTTCTGTCCGGAAGCATCCTTCAGCTGCTCTCTGAGCTCCTTAGAAAGCTTCTCCAGGTCGATATCCTCCAGCAGTTTCTTGACCGCCTCTGCGCCCATTCCTGCCTTGAACGAGTCGCCGTACTTTTCTCTTGCTTCTTTGTACTGCTGCTCCGTCAGGATTTCCTTATAGCCGAGGCTTGTGTCTGCCGGGTCCGTCACGATGTATGCCGCAAAGTAAAGGACCTTTTCCAAATTTCTCGGCGTAACGTCGAGGCACAGTCCCATTCTCGACGGGATGCCCTTGAAATACCAGATATGGGAAACCGGGGCCGCAAGCTTGATGTGCCCCATTCTCTCGCGTCTTACCTTCGCCTTGGTAACCTCTACGCCGCATTTGTCGCAGACGATGCCCTTGTATCTGATTCTCTTATACTTGCCGCAATGGCATTCCCAGTCCTTCATCGGCCCGAAGATCTTTTCGCAGAAAAGCCCGTCTCTTTCCGGCTTCAGAGTCCTGTAGTTGATGGTTTCCGGCTTCGTAACCTCGCCGTGCGACCACTCAAGAATTTTTTCAGGAGATGCCAAATTGATTTGTATTGACTCAAAATTATTTAATTCATAATCGTTATTTATGTTATTGTTCAAGGAAGTTCCTCCCCCTTTCCTGTCACTTGATTACTCTTCTCTGAAATCGTCCTCCGCAAATTCGTCCGGCTGGCCGAATTCTGCGTCAAAATCGTCTTCTTCTGCGTTTTCTTCGCTGAAGCCGCTATTCATCATCTCGTCTTCGCTCTCAAGTTCGGTCTCGAAATCCATAATTGCTTCTAAGTTGCGCGGATCATCGTCATATTCCGAAGACTCCTTGATTTCGATTTCTTCGTTATTTTCGGACAGCACCTTGATATCAAGTCCGAGTGCCTGCATTTCCTTGATCAAAACCTTAAATGATTCCGGAATTCCCGGCTTCGGAATGTTTTCGCCCTTGACGATTGCCTCGTAGGTCTTCACACGGCCAACGATATCGTCGGATTTGACGGTCAGGATTTCTTGCAGGGTATAAGCCGCGCCGTATGCTTCGAGCGCCCATACTTCCATTTCTCCGAAACGCTGTCCGCCGAACTGGGCTTTGCCGCCGAGTGGCTGCTGCGTTACCAGCGAGTATGGACCGGTACTTCTTGCATGAATCTTATCGTCTACCAGATGGTGGAGTTTGAGCATATACATGTATCCGACGGTTACCGGATTATCGAAATATTCGCCGGTTCTGCCGTCTCTGAGCTTCAGTTTTCCTGTCTTAGGATATCCGCATTCGTCCAGAAGGCCGATGATGTCTTTTTCTGTCGCTCCGTCGAATACAGGGGTCGAAATGTACCAACCTTTTTTCTTTGCGGCAAGTCCGAGGTGAACCTCCAGCACCTGTCCGACATTCATTCGGGAAGGAACGCCCAGCGGGTTGAGCATTACCTGAAGCGGCTGACCGTTTTCCAGGAACGGCATATCCTCTTCCGGCAAAATTCTTGAAACTACACCCTTGTTTCCGTGGCGTCCTGCCATCTTGTCGCCGACATTGATCTTTCTCTTGGTTGCGATGTAGCATCTTACGAGCTTGTTAACTCCCGGCGGAAGTTCGTCCCCGTTTTCTCTGCAGAAAACCTTGACGTCTACGATGATGCCGGTTTCTCCATGAGGAACTCTGAGAGAAGTATCTCTGACTTCTCTTGCCTTCTCGCCGAAGATGGCGCGCAGCAGTCTCTCCTCAGCCGTAAGCTCAGTCTCGCCCTTCGGGGTAACCTTGCCTACCAAAATATCCGAGGAGTTGACCTCGGCTCCGATTCTGATGATGCCTTCCTCGTCCAGGTCCTTGAGGGCGTCGTCTCCGACATTCGGGATATCTCTTGTGATTTCCTCAGGCCCCAGCTTGGTATCTCTTGCCTCCGACTCGTACTCTTCGATATGAAGGGAGGTCAGAACATCGTCCATGAGGAGTCTCTCGTTCAGTACGATAGCGTCCTCGTAGTTATAACCTTCCCATGTCATGAAACCGATGAGCAGGTTTTTGCCCAGCGCTATTTCTCCCAGGTCTGTCGAAGGGCCGTCAGCGATTACCTCGCCCGCCTCGATGCGTTCACCGGTCGAAACGATCGGTCTCTGGTTTATACAGGTACCCTGGTTGGAACGCTTGAATTTGAGGAGCTTGTAGACTTCTCTTTCGTTGTCCTTATCTCTTCTTATTATAATCGTATCGGCATCGACGAACTCGACCGTACCATCGGCCTTGGCCAAGATTACAACGCCTGAGTCTCTTGCCGCCTTGTATTCCATTCCCGTTCCTACGATAGGAGCCTCGGTTACCAGGAGCGGTACCGCCTGACGCTGCATGTTGGAGCCCATGAGCGCACGGTTTGCGTCGTCGTTTTCGAGGAAAGGAATCATTGCAGTCGCAACGGAAACTACCTGCTTCGGGGAAACGTCCATGTAGTCGATCTGGTCCCTCGGCATCAGCGCAATTTCGCCGTGCTCGCCTCTGGATGCAACCTTCGTATTTGCAAAGTGGCCGTCCTCCGTAAGCGGTTCGTTGGCCTGAGCTACAACCATCATTTCTTCTTCGTCTGCGGTCAGATAGTGGATTTCGTCCGTTACTCTGTGGGTTTCTTTGTCAACTACCCTGTACGGGGTTTCGATAAAGCCGTACTTGTTGATTACTCCATAAGTTGTGAGTGAGCCGATAAGTCCGATGTTCGGGCCTTCTGGAGTCTCGATCGGACACATTCTGCCATAGTGAGAATGGTGAACGTCTCGAACTTCGAACCCTGCTCTTTCTCTCGAAAGTCCTCCGGGTCCCAAGGCAGAAAGTCTTCTCTTGTGAGTAAGCTCCGCAAGAGGATTGTTCTGGTCCATGAACTGCGACAGCTGGGAGCTTCCGAAGAACTCCTTGATTGCCGCGGTTACCGGTCTTATATTCATTAAAGCCTGCGGAGTCGTAACATCGATGTCCTGAGTGGTCATCCTTTCCTTTACGACTCTCTCCATTCTGGCAAGGCCGATCCTGAACTGGTTCTGGAGAAGCTCTCCTACGGTTCTCAGACGGCGGTTTCCCAAATGGTCTATATCGTCAGTTGTTCCGATGCCATAATTTAAGTTGAGGATGTAGCTGATGGATGCGATAATATCTTCTACTATAATATGCTTTGGCGAAAGATCATTCTTTCTGTCAACGAGCATTTCCTTCAGTTCTTCCTCGGAGGATGCCGAAGCAAGGATTTCTTTGAGGACAGGATAAAATACCTTGTCAGCCACCTTTAGCTCCGTCGTATCAAAATCAACGTAGCAGTCAAGGTCTACAAAGTTGTTGCCTATGATCTTGGTAACCTGGTCTTCCTTTTCCTTGTCGAGGGCATAAGCATAGATGTACTCTACGCCTGCATTTTCAATCTCGAGGGCCAGCTTCCTATCGATTTTTTGTCCTTTTTCCGCAAGGATTTCTCCGGTTTGCGGATGAATTACATCTTCGGCTGCCACTACGCCTGCAATTCTGTTGGATAATCCGAGTTTCTTGTTGTATTTGTATCTTCCCACCTTGGCCAGATCGTATCTCTTCGCATCGAAGAACAGCGAATTGAACAGCGCCTTTGCGCTCTCGACCGTAGGTGGTTCTGCAGGTCTCAGTTTCTTATAGATTTCCTTGAGGCCTTCTTCGTAATTGCTTGCGGTGTCCTTTTCGAGCGTTTTCATCAGCCGCGGATCTTCTCCGAAAATGCTGATGATCTCTTCGTTTGTACCGAAGCCCAAGGCTCTGAGAAGCGTGGTAACAGGCTGTTTTCTGGTACGGTCAACCCTGACGGAAATAATTTCGTTGGAGTCGGTCTCGTATTCCAGCCATGCACCGCGGTTCGGGATAATGGTGGTGGAGAACAGCTTGTTGTTGGATTTATCAACAGTTACATCGTAGTAAGGTCCCGGGGAACGCACCAGCTGGGTTACGACAACTCTTTCGGCGCCGTTATAAATGAAGGTTCCCTTTTCGGTCATCAGCGGGAAATCTCCCATGAAAACCTCTTGTTCCTTCACTTCTCCGGTTTCCTTGTTTATCAGTCTTACTCTAACTTTGAGCGGAGCTGCATACGTTACATCTCTCTCCTTGCACTCTTCCTGCTCATATTTCGGAGCATCGGTGAGTGAGTGGTCAATGAATTCCAAGACCAGATTGTCCGCGTAGTCCTTTATCGGGGAAATGTCTTCAAATACTTCTTTGAGACCTTCACGGATAAACCAGTCATACGATTTTGTCTGAATCTCAATCAGGTTCGGCATCTCGCAGACTTCATTGATCTTCGCAAATGTCATACGTTCTTTTCTACCTACTTGTATAGGTTTTGGCATCTTCATCACTCCTTATATTCTTAAAACAAATTACTTTGTGTGGCAGTCTAATATTATATAATATTCGTGTCAAATAATCAAGTATTAGTTTTGTTTTTCGGGAATATTTTTTCACGAAAAAAAGCGGCCGCTTCCGCGGGCCGCTTGATTTGGCTTCGTTTGCAATTATTGGCAACTATTTGAGTGCTACGCTTGCTCCAACTTCTTCGAGCTGAGTCTTGATAGCTTCTGCTTCTGCCTTTTCCACGCCTTCCTTAACGTTGGACGGAGCTCCGTCTACGAGTTCCTTAGCTTCCTTGAGGCCAAGACCGGTGATTTCTCTTACAGCCTTGATAACCTTGATCTTTTCTGCGCCTGCAGATTCAAGTACTACGGTGAACTCTGTCTGTTCTTCAACTGCTGCTGCGCCGCCTGCTGCGCCTACTACTGCAACCGGAGCTGCTGCGGATACGCCGAATTCTTCTTCGCAAGCTTTAACCAACTCGTTTAATTCTAAAACTGTCATCGCCTTTATAGCTTCGATAATTTGTTCCTTATTCATTTTGTTTCTCCTTTATAAATTTTCTCTTCACGAGATTTTTGTATATGCTTTTTTTAATAAACTATTCTGCCTTCGCATCTGCGATAGCCTGGAATGTTCTAACTGCCTTGCTGATAGGCGACTGGATGCTGCCCATGAACTTAGCGATAAGAACTTCTCTTGACGGAATGTCTGCCACAGCCTGGATGCCGTCCTTGTCGAGGAAGTTGCCTTCAACGACACCGGCTTTGAATTCCATCTTCTTGTAATCCTTGATTACCTCGTTCAAAATTCTTGCAGGAGCCGTTGCATCTTCCTTGCTGATTGCAAGTGCGCTCGGTCCGTCTAAAACTTCTGCAAGACCTTCGAACTCGGTCCCTGCGATTGCTCTCTTTACGAGGGTATTTTTGTAAACGGTGTAGTCAACATTTGCTTCGCGGAGTTTCTTTCTCATTGCGTCTGCCTGAGCTACTGTAATTCCCATGTAGTCGATAACAACTGCAGACTGTGCGCCGTCTAATTTTTCTTTGATCGCGTCAATAACGAGTTGTTTTGCCTTTTGAGCTT